>NZ_JARPLU010000195.1:0-7801 GCF_032349615.1 Limnospira sp. PMC 1279.21
AGCTACCTGAAAGGGGGGCACGAAGCCCCCGTGCTTCAGCCGGGGGTGCTGACCCACGCGAAATGGTGAGTTGAACGGGAAAACCTAATTTAGCTACCCATAGTAGCAGAACGCCTTAGCTAAGACAAGATATGATCGGCAGATCCGGGAATATGACGAACTACAAGCTGTCACGCTTAGAGAATCAGCACGATCGCAGCCAGCCAGTTGGTTTGAGGAAAAACCCTGTGATGCTGAGTAAAGTTGCACCTTGGCATCTGTGCTAAAGCCATTATACCCATAAAGTGAAATTAATGCAATCGGTGCGTTTCCTCGTTCAACTTTACCCGGTCCCGACTATGTTAAATCCATTAGACTCCCCACCCAACCCTACTGTCATCCTGAATAACCGTTACGAGATCCTATTGGCGATCGCCAGCGGTGGCTTTGGCGAAACCTTTTTGGCGGAGGACAACCAAATGCCCTCTCGCCGCCGTTGTGCCATCAAACGCTTAAAACCGAAAGCTGATGACCCGAACGTTCATCATATCATCACGGAACGTTTTAGGCGCGAGGCGACAGTCTTAGAAAAATTAGGAGAAATTAGCGATCGCATTCCTAGCCTGTATGCTTATTTAGAAGAAGACAGCCAGTTTTACTTAGTCCAGGAGTGGATAGAAGGAGAAATTCTGACCAGTCGCATACAGCAACAGGGGTCGATGTCGGAAACCCAAGTCCGGGATCTTTTGTTAAACCTGCTACCAGTCCTCCACACCATCCACAGCCATGGTCTAATTCACCGAGACATCAAGCCAGACAATATCATCCTGCAACCTCCCCACTACAAACCAGTTTTGATTGACTTTGGCGCGGTTAAAGAGATTATGGGGACTGTGTTAAACTCTCGCGGTAATCCCACCCCCTCCATGGTCATTGGTACACCGGGATTTATGGCTTCTGAACAGGCGACGGGACACCCGTTTTTTGCCAGTGATTTGTTCAGTCTGGGAGTCACTGCTATTTATATGTTGACGGGGAAAACCCCCCAGGAGTTAGCCATCGATGAAAACACGGCGCAAATTCAATGGCGGCACTTAGTCCCAACGGTGAACCCAGAATTTGCGGATATTTTAGATCGCGCCACTCGTTTTCACCCTAGCGATCGCTTTTCTGATGCTCAAGAAATGCTGACCGCCTTAGAAGGATTATCCCATCCCATAGCATCGACGGAAATTTCTGTTCCCCCTTCGACAGTCATTTTTCCCAAAGCCACCTCACGGAAGCCACCCCAACGGCGACCCGATTGGCAAATCCCGGCTATAGTAGGTGTGATCTTAGGGATTCTCGCCGGTTTAGGATTGACCATATTTTGGCATTCGCAGTCAGAACCCAAGGAATCGGAAGCGATCGCCGAAACCTATCAACTACCCCTATCATTTTATTTTATTGGGGATTCTGCCTTTTATAGTCCCCAGCAAGCCAAAAATAAACGTCATTCCCTGTTGGAGGACGGCTACACCCAGGCTGATTTTTTCTGGTCAGCCAACTATAGCAACCTATCGAGCCATAATTCCTACCAAGTCTATAGCAAGTGGTTTGAGACTCAAGACGACTGCGAAGCCGCTTTAAAAGAGTATCATCAATATAACCCCAATTCTTATTGTGGATTTGCGACTAAACTTTAACCCCCTGTTCAAAACTCCCCATTCTCGATTATCGATTTTGGCAAATCTATCGCTCCCAATAATTCTTGCCAATCTTCTCGGTAAATGGGATTTTCCGGTTGTTCTTCTCGGAACTTCATCACCAGAGTTAACAGGTCGAAGCAGATACTGTTTGCTGCATAAACTAGAGCCAAATCTCGACCGGATTTGTCTCGGATTTGTGCTTGTAAATCCTGGTCAAGTTCCCGTTTTAAGACTTCACCCCTGACGACTAAATCCCCAGTGCGATCGCTCGGTTCGCAAATAATTGACAAACGCCAATAGTAGTTAGTTTCGGTTTCCTCCAAATAAATATCTTCCGGGAGAGTGACTGCTATCAGTCCGGGGTTGACAGTTAAGCTAAATTCAACCAGGCGGTTTTTCCGAGGGTCTTGTAGTTCAAATTCCGCCGACCAGGATGAATCTTTAGATGCCGTTAAGTAAAACCAAAATTTCGGGTGCGCCGATAGGGTATAGCCCCAATTTTGGGTAGGAACTAAAGCGGTGATTTGGGTGTTTCTGGTGCAGTTTCCCCGCCCTCCAGCGCTACTGCTGCGATCGCCTGGTCTACCGCGATCTGGGAGTTGAAAATTGAGAGCTTCTCTGATATGCCCAGAGCCTTGGGGTGCTGTATAATGCTGGGTTTCCCGACTATCGGAAACCTGGAAAAAAGAGGTATTTAATGCCAATGGTAGGGCGAAAATCCCCACAAAAATTGTGTTTAAAAAAATCATAAAAACGGTTTATGGTGCGGGGGAAAAGCCCAAAAAGCGCATTCCCTTGCGGTCTAAAATATGGTGGTTATGCTTGGGTGGTGGCTGAGTCCCGGTTTTTTGAGGATGATTGCCGTCAGGGCAAAACCTAAACCAGAGGGAACCAGAGGTATCCAATACCCTACCATAAAGCTCACAAAACAGACACCATATATAATAACTATAATTCCTCCGGCTGTAAAGTAAAATCTCATCCCCCCAGGGACGCGCCACCCGACAAAGCCACCCAGGGATGACCAAGCCAAGATCCAGATAATTTCCAGGGGTCGAGGAATAGGCTGCATGAGGGGACGGTTATCTTGGACGGCGCTGATAATTTGACTGACCATTTGCGCTTGAATGAAAACCCCGGCTGTTTGGTCATGAGGTTGAGTGCCGCGGCTGGTGGGGGTCCGGTGAAAGTCTTTGTAGCTGTGGGTGATATTGCCAATTAAAATAATGCGATCGCCTTTCCCAAACTGCCCTAACCGACAGTTATCCGACAACTTCGACAACCAACCCAACCCACCACCTAAACTGTCAGCCCTAACAGTTATCCGACAAACCAACAAGCGATCGCATCTCGTGGCGGCGACGGGCGATCGCATTCTGCCAAATCCAACCAGGTGCTGTGTGCCCCAACTGTCAGGCTTTACACTTATCCACTGAAAACCCACGGATGATTCCGGTTCAACCCGATGTGTTAATTTTGAAAGTTGTTTGGGTAAACTAATATCGGACCAGTGAATCGACAGACTCCTAGGATAACGTTCTGATAATGAACCCGGCTCCAGAGGCGATCGCTTTTCCCAACCCGACAGTTATCCAACAAATCCGACAAACCCCCAGATGCGATCGCCTCCTCCCAAACTGTCACCTCTAACAGTTATCGGATAAACCCGGTCTCAGATGCGATCGCATATATGGGTTGATTGATGAAAAAAGGAAGATTCTCAAAGGAGAATAACTGTTATGCCTCATGAACCAGACAAGGAAAGCAATTTAAACTTTTTAGATATCCCCGCTAAATTTATATTAATTTACTTATCTCTTAAACTTATTATTTTCCCTATTGTCCAGACAGGGATAAACGTCCTTCCCAATTTGGCTAGTAGGGAAAAAATTTCTGTTGAGAGTATTAAAATTCCTGATTTGACTTTTCCTGATGTAACCTTACTGCTTATTATTTTACTGTTTCAACCTCAAACATCAAAAATCTTTGAAACATTAGACATCTCTGCTCAAGGAGGGTTGAAAGCTCAATTTAGGAAATTAGAAGACAAAGTAGATCAAGCAAAAGCAGATTTAGATAAACTCCAACAAAAACAAATCGATGAGTTAAACCAACTTCAACGCTTTATGTACCCATTGCTTCTAACTCCAGGAGAAATTGAGAAACTAAAAAATCTTAAAGAAAAAAGTGAAAACAATACTGCTTTTGATTTTTATGTCAGCAACCCAGCAGCAGCAGAATTGAGGCGCTTGAGAGATTCAAAACTAATTGCACTCAAAACCCCCTATCAATATATTAGCGATTTAGAGAGAGCAAGTAATTATGCAGAGACTGATAAAGATTTTATTGACTTAACTCAATATTGTGAAATTACTGAAGCAGGGGAGGAATTTCTAAGCTACTTAAATAATATTTCTAATATCAAGTGATTGGTGAAGCATCAGCGACAGGTGATGAGCGTGTCAGGGAAGAGCAGCCATGCGATCGCCTTTCCCAAACTGCCCTAACCGACAGTTATCCGACAAACCCGACAACCAACCCAACCCGCCACCTAAACTGTCAGCCCTGACACTTATTCGACAAACTAACAAGCAAACCAACAAGCGATCGCACCTGGTGGGGGCGAAGGGCGATCGCTTTTCCCAATGAAATATCAAGGATGTTATAATGTCTGGTCAGATTATGCTGGAACAATGACTTCATCCAAATTGCAGATTCCTGAACTTATCAACATTCTACGCAAGCGCATGAACCTCTCTCAGGAGAAGTTCGCTGCTCGTCTGGGTGTGTCCTTCCAAACCGTCAACCGCTGGGAGAGAGGACGAGCCACTCCCTCACCGATGGGGATTAAGCTGATTGAGTTGCAGTTAAGGCAGATGGGAGAGCAGGGAGCTGATTTGTTGGATGCTTATTTTAGCGAGTAGGTGCGGGTTTCGAGTGTACAGGAATGGGAAATAGAAGTAGATGCCAGGGCAGTTTATCTGTCAAAGGTGATAACTGAAATAAAGATTACTGGAGGAAAGCATTTATGGACTTGCAAGAAACTCGATTAGAAATTAATAAATTGAAAGAACAGATGACTTTAACCTTGGATAATCCTAAATCAGTCAAGTTACAGGTTAAAAATATAAGTTTAATCCAGAAACAACTAAGGGTTATTAAAAAAGAAGTTAATCTAGCTATTAAAGAAATTAATCAGGAAGCTACACAAGCACTCCCTGATAGTATTATGTCATTAGGACTAGATTTATTTGGTAAACGCAAACTGGCAGGACGAGTAAGGCAAGAGAATAGAAAAGCGATACAATCAAGCACCATTAACGCAAGACAACCTTACATGGATGTGAAAGATTATGTTGACCAAACCATATTGGAAGGAGACAAATTGAAGCTAAAAGCCGCACAATATTTGTCTGCGTATTAATTGAGCAATAGTAACATAAAAATTATTGGATTAAATCTTGCTTTAATGTATCAAATAGGGAGTAACATTGAGGCATGATTGCGCTTAAAAATATTATTTTTATTAGTAAACTAGCAAGTCTAGTTTCGGGACATAACCTAAGCTATCTGACCAACAATATCTGACAAAGGCTATCAATCCGAGAGGCGATCGCACCTGGTGACAACAGGCGATCGCTTTTCCCAATGAAATATCAAGGATGTTATAATGTCTGGTCAGATTATGCTGGAACAATGACTTCATCCAAATTGCAGATTCCTGAACTTATCAACATTCTACGCAAGCGCATGAACCTCTCTCAGGAGAAGTTCGCTGCTCGTCTGGGTGTGTCCTTCCAAACTGTCAACCGCTGGGAGAAGGGACGGGCCACCCCCTCCCCGATGGCAATGACCCTGATTGAGTTGCAGTTGCGGCAGATGAGAGAGCGAGGGGCGGATTTGATGTCCGGCTTATTTTAGCGAGTAGGTGCTTTCTTGGAGTGCGATCGCCTAGATTGAGTTAAAAAAAATCGATATTGTCCATTTTCTATAGAGTTCCATCCCTGAATGCCAAAGTCCAAGAAAACCCAATCCACCTCCAAGCAAAACGGAAACGGAGCCAATCTCGGTTTTGAACAAACGCTGTGGGCTGCTGCCGATAAAATGCGCGGTCACATGGATGCTGCTGAATACAAGCACGTCACCTTGGGGCTGATTTTCCTCAAGTACATCTCTGATGCCTTCCAGGAACGCTACGATGACCTCGCAGCAAGGCAAGAAACAGACTACACCGACCCCGAAGACCGCGATGAATACGTTGGGGAAAATATGTTCTGGGTGCCGCAAGAAGCGCGATGGTCAACAATTCAAGCCAGCGCCAAGCAACCGGATATCGGCAAGCGCATTGATGAGGCGATGCTGGCGATCGAGAAAGAAAACCCTCGACTCAAGGGCGTTTTACCGAGTAACTACAATCGCCCCGACCTGGATAAGCCACGCCTAGGGGAACTCATCGACCTGATTAGTACCATCGGATTGGGCGACGCTGAGAACCGCTCAAAGGATATTTTGGGGCGAGTTTACGAATATTTTTTGAAACAGTTTGCTAAACAGGAAGGTAGGGGTGCTGGTGAATTTTACACGCCGCCGTCAGTAGTCAAGCTGTTGGTTGAAATGATCCAGCCGTACAAGGGGCGGATATATGACCCCTGCTGCGGTTCCGGTGGAATGTTCGTGCAGTCCGAGAAATTCGTGGAAGCGCACGGCGGACGCAAAGGCGATGTTGCCATTTACGGTCAAGAGTCTAACCCAACGACGCGGCGACTGTGCTTGATCAACCTCGCCATTCGCGGGATAGATGGCAACATCGGCGACAGGCAAGCAGATAGTTTCACCAACGATTTGCACAAAGATTTAAAAGCAGATTACATCCTGGCAAATCCTCCGTTTAACATCAGCGATTGGTGGAACGAGAAGCTGGCAGAAGACGTGCGCTGGCAGTACGGGACACCACCGAAGGGAAACGCCAACTATTTGGCGAATGGTTCCATGAGTTCCAACCAGTCCGGTGAAGGGGAGATCCGCAAAGCCTTAATCGCTTCCGATTTGGTGGATTGCATGATTGCTTTACCTGGACAGTTGTTCTATACCACCCAGATTCCTGCTTGTTTGTGGTTTGTGGCGCGGGATAAGTCGGGCAAACCCACTGCTGGACACAAACCTTGCCGCAACCGCAAAGGCGAGACCTTATTTATTGATGCTCGGAAGTTGGGGGTGTTGATGGACCGAACCCATCGGGAACTGATTGATGAGGAACTCGCCCGGATTGCTGGAACCTATCAGGCATGGCGTGGGGAACCGGAGGCAGATGATTATGAAGACGTGCCGGGATTTTGTAAGAGTGCCACTCTGGAGGAAATCGCCTCTCATGGTTATGTGCTGACCCCAGGGCGCTATGTGGGGGCGGAGGAACTGGAAGAGGATGATGAGCTGTTTGAGGAGAAGATGGAACGGTTGACGAAGAAGTTGTACGCACAGTTTGAGGAAAGTGCCAAACTAGAAGCAGCGATTCGGGAAAATTTGAGGAGGTTAGGGCTATGAGTCCATTGCTACAAAACCTATTGCAGCAAGTTGAGCAGTTGTCCTATGAAGAACGGTTAGAACTGATTAGCGGTGTAGCACAGAGTCTGAAATCTCAGCCACACCAGACCAGCCCTAAACGGAAACTTAGTGAATTTCGCGGGATGGTAAAGCACCCATTTTTTGGCGAGGATGCTCAGGAATGGGTGACGCGAACTCGTCGAGAAGGGGATGAGCATCGGGAACGAGTCCTCAGAGGCGAATTATGAGGATTGATGAGGCGCTTTCTGGGGTATCGCGGCTGTTTTTAGATACATCGCCTGTTGTGTATTTTGTGGAGGAAAATCCTGATTTCTGGCCGCTTGTCAGGATGATTTTTGACCGGATTGAGAATGCAGGATTGGTGGGTGTTGTGGGGCCTATCACCCTGGCAGAATGTCTGGTAGTCCCCTACAGAACGGGAGATGTGAAGGGACAAAGAGAGTTTAGAGAGCTGCTAACGAACACAGAGAACATTCAATTTGTAGAAATTGGTCAATCGATGGGACAACTGGCAGGGGAGCATGATTTAATCTCAAATTAGGTTAATATTTTAGGGCAATAGGGTCTAATAC
>NZ_JARPLU010000196.1:0-7768 GCF_032349615.1 Limnospira sp. PMC 1279.21
GTTGTAGGTGTAAATAACTTTCCAATGGCAACTCCTGACTTTCTAAATCTCCGGGGGGAAACTCAATATCTTGGTCTGGAGTGATTTGAGTGGGTTCTAATTCCTGAGCTATAGTCATAGCTGTCTCCAGTAATGTATTTATAGTATAGTCTATTTTTTGATAATTATACCATGGGGAGGCGGGAGTTGGGTGTGCCAAACATGATTATTAATGACTAAGTATTTATTCGGGATTTTATGAGTTATTGGTATTAGATTAAAAAGGAGTAATTGTATTGATAAATATATGGAGAGCGATCGCCACAGTAGATTTATCAAATATCGATGACATAACTAGGGGAATTTGATACATAAGTTTATATACTGGATGAGGAGGGCTGCCAAATGTTAAGAACCTGTATAGTCGGCTATCTGTATAGTTTTGGGGAATTTATAATATAAATGTTAAGAAGTAGGATTTGGTGAGGAAACAATTTTACAATATCAGCATTAGATGTTTCTTATGGTAGGAAGAGGCTATTATGCCTTATGTATGCGAGCTAGGCACCGGTCAAAGAGTTTATCTTGATAACCAAGGGTCGCAAACTGTTGTGACGATCGCCAGTGGATCACCCGGACAGCAACAGCAAGCCAGCAATGGGTTCCAGACCGGAACCTGGACTTCCCCCCCCTCCCTGTATCGGACGGGAAATGGGGTAGTGTTGAAAATAGAAACTGCTCAGGGTGAACACTTCGTGCAACTCCAGGGAAGTAGTATGAGTGTCATGGGTCAGACACCCTCCCTCGGAAGCGCCCAGCAGATGTCAGTTCAGCAGGTTTCGAGTACCCCGGCATCTTCGATGCCACCGATGAAACCGATGGAACCGATGAAACCGATGGAACCGATGAAACCGATGGAACCGATGAAACCGATGCAAATGGGGAATATGCAAATGAGTATGAACCCCATGGAAATGCGGATGGGTAACATGGAACTAAAAATGGGTTCTTCTGAGCCATCATCTGCGCCATCATCAGGAAATCGTAAATTCTGTAGTAACTGCGGTGCGACAGTACAACCTGACGATCGCTTCTGCGGAAGCTGTGGTCATCAACTCCATTAATAGCAATGGGCAAAAGGCAAGAGACAAAAGGCAAGAGAGGTAACTTTTTTGTATTGTCTTTTGCCGGCTGAAATTGCGAAATTCCGAACCATATATCCCTCTTGCCCAAATTGAGTTATGTCAGTAAAAGTTAGCCTAAACCATCAGCTTGTCTACCATTTTGAAAAGCCAGTAATTCTAGGTCCTCATACATTAGGATTGCGACCTTCTCCCCACTGTCGCACCCCCATTAATAGCTATTCCCTCAAGATTGAACCTAGTGATTATACGATGACCTGGCAACAGGACCCCTATGGCAATTATTTGGGGAGGCTGAACTTTTTATCAAAAACCGATCGCCTAGGGGTCACAGTAGATATTATTGCGGATTTACACCCGATTAATCCGTTTAACTTCGTCATGGAAAGCTATGCCGAACGCTATCCGTTTATCTACGAAGAACAACTGGGGCGGGAATTAATCCCCTTTTTAGAAATAGATGAATCCAGCCCCATACTCAAAGACTGGGTAGAACAGCACCGGGTCAAAGATATATATACCCCAGAATTTATCATTACCATTAATCAGAAAATTTCTGATTATATTAATTATACAGTCAGATTTGAACCAGGGATTCAAACCTGCGAAGAAACCCTAAAAACTCAAATAGGTTCCTGTCGAGATACAGCATGGTTAATGGTGCAGATTTTGCGGCACTATGGACTCGCTGCCCGTTTCGTATCGGGTTATCTGATTCAACTGAAACCCGATGTTCCCCCATTAGATGGACCCCCAGGACCAGAGGCTGATAATGCAGATTTACACGCTTGGGCGGAAGTATATATTCCCGGCGCTGGTTGGATTGGTTTAGACCCCACCTCTGGTTTTTTAGCAGCAGAAGGTCATATTCCCCTAGTGTGTACCGCCGACCCCCAGGCTGCCTCCCCAGTTCAGGGAACAGCGGAACCTTGCGGGTCAAATTTAGAGTTTGCGGTGACAGTTTCTCGCTACGAAAATCAACCCCGCACCAGTCAACCCTATAGCCCCACTCAATGGGAAACCATAGACCGCCTCGGGGAAGCAGTAGAGGATAAATTGCAAAGTTTGGGAGTAGGTTTAACCATGGGTGGGGAACCTACTTTTGTTTCTATTGATGATTTTGAGTCTCCCCAGTGGCAGGTACAAGCCTTGGGAGAGGAAAAGCGCAGGTTAGCCGGACAGTTATTACACCGCCTAGAAAATAAGTTTTCCAAGGGTGGCGGCTTGCTACATTATGGCATGGGAAAATGGTATCCGGGGGAAATTTTGCCGAGGTGGGCTTTAGGCTGTTATTGGCGAGAAGACGGTAAACCTATTTGGCATAATCGGGCTTTCATGGCGGTAGATGGTGACGATTATGGCTATGGGATTAAACAGGCGGAAATCGTTATTCAAGAATTAGTTAAACATTTAGGAATCGAAAGCGATCGCATTATTCCCACCTATGAATTAGAAACCGAAGAATTAGCCGGTTATGCCTTACCAATTTTACCAGTTGTCGAGTCCGAAGAATTACGCTGGGGTAGCTGTCCTTGGAAATTACCACAGGAGAAATTGATTTTATTAAAAGGTGATTCGCCCTTGGGATTTCGACTGCCATTAAGTAGCATAAGTTGGTCAGAAGAATTGCACCCAGAAGCGCGAGTATCTCTAGATCATAAACCTGCTGTGGTTGGTTCCGAACCCATCAATTTACCAGAAAATTCCGTGCGGGTAGCCATGGCGGTAGAAGCGCGGGATGGCTGTATATATGTTTTCGTTCCTCCCATAACTTCCGCCCGGTGTTTTTTAGATTTAATTACAGCCATTGAAAAAGCCGCCACTGCTGTTAATATTCCCGTGTTAGTTGAAGGATACACCCCCCCTGGAAATGATGGGATTATGGGATTTCAGATTACCCCAGATCCGGGAGTAATTGAAGTCAATATTCACCCCGCCAAAAATTGGTCAGAATTAACCGAAATTACCACCACCTTGTATGAGGAAGCGCGGCTATGTCGGTTGGGAACCGAAAAATATGCCCTAGATGGTCGGCGCATAAGTACCGGAGGCGGCGCACATATCACCATTGGCGGTAAAAGCGTTCAAGATAGCCCCCTATTACGTCGCCCAGATTTATTAAGAAGTTTGATTTCCTATTGGCAAAATCACCCTAGTTTATCCTACTTATTTGCGGGGTTATTTATCGGACCGACTAGCCAATCACCCCGGGTAGATGAAGCCAGACACGAAGGATTATATGAGTTGGAAATCGCCTTTCAAGAGCTAGAAAAGGGGCGAGAAATACCACCAGGATTGGTCGATCGCTTATTGCGAAATCTGCTAATTGATGTCACCGGAAATACTCACCGTTCAGCATTTTGTATTGATAAACTCTACCCATTAGAGAATTATCGCAACCAGTTAGGGCTATTAGAGTTTCGGGCTTTTGCGATGCCTCCCCATGCACAAATGGGGCTATTGCAAATGTTGTTAATTCGTTCCCTAGTAGCTTGGTTTTGGGAACATCCCTATACTAAACCCCTAATTCGTTGGGGAACTACCCTACACGATCGCTTTTTACTGCCCTATTTTATTGAAGAAGATTTAGGCACAGTTTTAAGGGATTTAAACGCGGCGGGTTATCCCTTTAATTTGGCGTGGTTTAAACCATTTGTAGATTTTCGCTTTCCCGTCTATGGAGAAATTACCCGTGATGGGGTGACATTAGAGTTAAGAAATGCCATAGAACCTTGGCACGTTTTAGGAGAAGAAACCGGAAATGGTGGTAACGCTAGATATGTTGATTCTTCCATGGAAAGGCTACAGGTTATGTTACGGGGGGCGATGGGAAATTCTCCCGGTTTAGATGGCTTTTCCCATCGTTATATTGTCACCTGTAATGGCTATGCAGTGCCGTTAAAATCCACCCTTAAACCAGGGGAATATGTGGGCGGGGTCAGGTTCC
Source organism: Limnospira sp. PMC 1279.21 (assembly GCF_032349615.1). Lineage (NCBI taxonomy): Bacteria > Bacillati > Cyanobacteriota > Cyanophyceae > Oscillatoriales > Sirenicapillariaceae > Limnospira > Limnospira sp. PMC 1279.21. Next base: position 4,069 of record NZ_JARPLU010000196.1, read on the forward strand.
GGGCGCGACAATATGCGGCTTTATTGCATCCTTCTATTAACCCCCATACTCCCCTATTATTCGATATTGTTGATACTTGGGCTATGCGTTCTATTGGGGGATGTAGTTATTATATCAACCCTCCTAATGGGGTAGTTTATACAACATTTCCCATTAATGAAAGGGAGGCTGAGTCCCGGATGTTAGAAAGGTTTGTAGCCATGGGTCACACTCCCGGAACTTGGGAAATTTCCACCCCCAATTTAAGCCCTGAATACCCTTTAACCTTAGATTTGCGCCGGGTATAAATCCATTAAAGTCGCCTAAAACTGATAAACCGCCCCAACACCTTCTAAGCCGATATTCGTGTCTGGGGCGGCAATTATTAGCCCTGCATTAAAGCTGGCGATCGCACTACCAAAGTTCAACACTCCATCACTGGGAGGAAGTTCGGGGTGTAAATAGGTTTCTAATAATTCCCCGGTGCGTAACTGGAATTTGAACGCCGCCCCAAAATCGAAAGGACCGAAACCGGGAGATCCTACCACAACATTATTGTTGCTGGTGGTGGTTATGAACTCACCAAAGCGATCGCCTGTCCGCAAGTTTTCCGGTGTGTAATTTGCCAAAATTGACCCAGTAATACCATCAATTAAAAATGCCGCCCCAGCATTTATTCCCCGCTGGTCATCACCCGGAGATCCGATGATAATATCCCGTCCAATTCCCGTCCAGGCGACAGCATGACCAAAATTATCTAGTCCTGGGTTAGGGTTACGGAAAGACTGGATTAAATCTCCCGTTACACTATTAAATAAATAAGCCGAACCCGGACTGTTTGACTGACCAATTCCCAAACTACCCGGTGCGCCAATTAATACCCAGTCTCCCACAGAGGCGATCGCCGCCCCAAAATAATCATCTGGTTGCGGGTTAGGATTATTAAAAATTTGCCGTAATTCTCCGGTTATACCATCAAATAAATAAGCAATTCCCCCTCGCAATTCCGATGTACTATCCCCTGGCGCACCAATTATTATATCATTACCAATAGTCGCCAAACTGTAGCCAAAATAATCAAAAGGTTCTGGGGTGGGATTAAATAATTGAGTTACGGGTAAACCAGTTATCGTATTATAAACATAAACCGCACCCGAAGCAAAGGCGATGCTACTATCTGTGGGCGCACCAATTACCGGGGCTAAACCTAAACTAGCAATAGCAGCGCCAAACTCTGAACTTCCAGCATTAGCAGAAGGGTTCTGAAAGGCTGGTAAAATTTCTCCCGTTGTGCCGTCTAAAACATAAACTAGACCTTGGGAATTATTCCATCCCGGACTACCAATTAAAATCTGATTGTTCACAGTTTCTAAAGCCGCGCCAAACCTAGCAAAAGATTCAGGTATGGGGTTATTAAAGGTTTGGATAGGGTCAGGGGGAGTCTGGTCAGAAATAATGCTTAATGTCGCCACAGTGGGATTAATTAAAGTAGCATTTCCGGTGGCATCTTGTAACGATAATTCTAAGACTTCAGGATAGGTAACAATGGGATTATTAGCGATGAGAATTGATACAGTTTTACCCCCCAATTCTCCATCGGGAAAATTAATCATAATTGGGCTGATATCAACACCCCTGGGAGGTAAAGGAGTTAATAAACTGGGAATCAAAGTTACACTAACTGCACCATCTTCACCACCGGAACGCACCACGGTAATGGGTTGGGTACTCATGCCATTATCCTGTACTTCAAATCTGGTTGATTCAAAGGATAAAACACCCGGAACAAAAAAGTCACTGCGGTTAATATCATTAGGACGGATACCTCGCAATAGGGCTATAATTTCTCCGGTGGGAGTTTCCAGAATGGTATTATTTATATTAGGGTTAGTGTCATCAAGAATAATATTTAGCTGGTCTATGGGAGCATCTCCCAGTAGCAAAATAGTATCTTGTCCGGGGGTAAAATCAAAAATCTGATCAGTGTCAGCAATGGTGGTCCAACCATTACCAGCCTCTAAGACAAAGGTATCATTTCCCGTCCCTCCCACTAGGGTATTACTCCCGGAATTTCCGAATAGTATATTATTACCCTCGTCTGCTAAAATCAGATCGTTTCCCAGTCCCCCATAGATGGTATCATCCCCCTCGCCACCGCTAATAATATCATCACCAGATCCGCCCAAAATCAGATCATTTCCCAGTCCGCCACCAATTTGATCATCATCAGTTCCCCCATATAAGGTATCATTTCCTGGTCCGCCAAAGATGGTATTTTCTCCAGCATCTCCAAAAATTAAATCATTACCTTCTCCACCCCTAAGAATATCAGAACCTTGTCCACCATAAATTAGATTATTTCCCGCATCTCCATCAATAACATCATTTCCCGGTCCCCCAAATATGGTATCATTTCCCGGTCCTCCTGATAGGATATCATTCCCAGCATTTCCAAAGATTAAATCATCACCTTCATTACCCTCGATATAATCATCTCCCTGACCGCCATATAAGGTGTCATTTCCTCCCCCTCCAAATATTTGATCATTCCCCTGGTTTCCATAAATTAGTGCTGGGTCTACTAAACTTCGGACTGTATCATTTCCAGACCCTAGAAATACTCCCAAGGGAAACACCCCTAATTGATTCTCAAAAAAGGTGATATCTACGGGGTTATCATCTCCGACAAGGCGCAGCAAACCAGTAATTGGATCAGTTTCAGGTCTTAATACCATAGTTAATTAGGCGATCGCATTTTATTACTAACAGGGAACAGGGTATCATTTTTTCTTCCCATCCACAACTGATCAATAGTGACAAACTCATATCCTTGTTTTAATAATTTTGGAATCACCTTAGCGCTAGTTTCTGCTACATGACAGCCACCAAAATAGCCATCATGAAGGACAATTATCGAGCCATTTTTAGTCTGTCGCAAAATGCGATCGCTCACCACCTCTACCCCCGGTTCTACCCAATCTTCCGGAACCACAGACCACATCACTGTTCGATAGTTCCAATTATTCAGAAGTTGTAAAGTTTTCCCGGTAAACAATCCATTAGGAGGACGCACATAGATAACTTGATTTTCTGGCAATCCACAAATCTGACAAATCGCCGATTGAGTTCGGTCTAAACTTAACTTTAATTCTCGTTTATTTAACCTAGTAAAAGACTTGTGCTGATAACCATGAATCCCAATCAAATGCCCGCGCTGATGGACTTCTTGAGCAATTTTAGGATATTTTTCGACGAAAATTCCCAACCAAAAAAAACTAGCTTTAATCTGACAATAGTCCAAAACTTGCAATAATTCCAAGGTATATTGAGGATGGGGACCGTCATCTATAGTTAGGGCGATTTGTCGTTGAGATAAATTACCACTCCATAAACAATTAGGAAAACCGAATTTTAACAGAGGGTATAATAACGGATACAAAAAAGCTAGTTGCAGTTTGATGGGAGATTTAGCCATGTTACCAATTTCCTTACTCGTGACCTACCAACAGTTATTGAGTTGATGAACTTAGGCGAAACTCTCACCTTCAGCCAGACCAGTAGACAACACCGACTCTATAGCGTGTAATAGTTTATCCTCCCCATTAACATAGGATTTGCGAAAAATCCGAGTTTGATCTATAATCGTACTTAGACCAATTGTAGCAAAGTCAGCACCCCCGGCTGAAGCACGGGGGCTTCGTGCCCCCCTTTCAGGTAGCTT
>NZ_JARPLU010000197.1:0-7602 GCF_032349615.1 Limnospira sp. PMC 1279.21
GGTTCTCACTCCGTTTCGGTTTCACCAGGGCTAAATCGACAAATAAATCCTCATCAATTAAATTGCGATCGCCATAAACCTGACCGATAACCGTATTACTGCTTAACTGCACTTGTCGGTCTAGCATCCGACGGCAAATATCGCGGTCAATCTGGCGCTGCTGGGTTGTTCCTCCAATGTAGGTATTTTGAACACCATAATTCACACCAGCAACATTGCCTTGCTGACCCTGATTCCCTTGACTGCCCGTGTTTTGATGATTAGTTGGCTCTGACATAGACTAATCCTTCTCTTTTGTCCAACCCTCGATCGCCCCAGCAACGATCGCCCCCACTGGATTTTGCTTGAGTCCTTCCACCAGTCCACCCCGCGCCGCCCGGATTGCTCGTTCCTTAAAGGTTGGCTTTTCCTCAATTTTGGCAATGACCATTCCCGCGAGCCTCATCTTTTCGCTCGTGGTGGTTGCCTGAGTCACGTCTAAACTGGAAAGCAAAGTTTGAATCTCTTTGACTGTTGCCTGAAGTTCAGGGTCTAAGGTGTTCGTCTGAACCCCGTAGTTGACTCCCGCCACATTATTTTGAGTGCCTTGATTATCCACACTGCCGACTGGAGCGTTGAACTGTTGCTTTTTACCTTCTTTACCTTCTGTCATCAGATTACCTCATGAATTGATCTAAATTCCCGGCTACCCAAAATGCAGCCGCCACCGATGGTTAGTTTTAGGAGCGATCGCCCCACATCCATACCCATCTCCTCAACCTTGGGATAATTATAACTGAGGCGCGATTTCCAGTGGCTCTGGTGTGACGAATATGGCTCAAGGTTATTCAAAAACTCTTGACAAATCCCGATAGCCTGCGCCGACGGTGAGGGGGTTTGGGATGAAATCTCTCAAAATTGGGGACGGTGAATGGTTGGGTTTCGCGGTTCGCTTCACCCAACCTACCAGACTACGAGACTGCTGACGTTCGTTTATTGTCTGTGGATGCGGGGACGGTGAGGGGGTTTGGGATGAAATCTCTCAAAATTGGGGGCGGTGAATGGTTGGGTTTCGCGCTTCGCTGCACCCAACCTACCAGACCAAGGCGCGGTCAATTGGTGAACGCTCCCCCACTGTTTGGCGGCGAGGTGGGGGAGTGCGTCAGTATTTTAAATCACTCCTGGGAGAGTGAAGCGCGATCGCCCTAGGTTCGCTTTTTACCCGGAATAGCCCAGCGTTTGATACTCCCCACTGTTACTGGCATACTATCCGCCACATCAATGGTAAAGCGGAACACCTGGCGCGATCGCTTCCCATCTTCCGGATCGAAGAAAGTCAGTAACACATCCCAGCAGTCGCTATTCAGGCGGCAGTAGGGGCTTTTCTCCACTTCGATGGTATCCAAGCGTCGGTCAGCGGCGATCGCCTCCGCAAAGGTAGCAGCCGCTTGGAAGGTATTGGTTACTGCAAAATTGAGGGCGCGATCGCGGGAGGTTTTCCCCACATTATGCAATTCATAATACACCCGATTCAAAAACGCCGTCAGCCCTTCCCGCAGCAGGCCTTCACTCCCCTCCTCAAGATGATCTAAAGTCCCCAACGCCGCATCAACCAGCCGGTTAATATTCCAGCCATACATCCCCCGAGGATTGCGAACATTCAGCACCGGCACCACTTCCCCCGAAAACAGTTCCACCGTCCGCTCCGTTTGTCGGCCGGGGATACTGACGCGCTCAATAAATTCGGCGCTCGTTTCCGGTTCAAGTTGTCCATTGAGCATCAACAAAAACATCTCATAAATATCATCAGCAAAGGGGCCTTTAGGGTCGAGGGCGTAGATGGTATTTTGGTCGAGATTCAACGTCCAAATCAGCGAGTAAGCCGCGTCGGGATGATTGTCTAAATGTTCCACCATCTGGCGGGCATCGTAGGGGTCGGGCGGCACCATCACCCCATTGAGGTTGACCGGGGCCATCGTTTGTTTGAACGTATCCCGCCGCGCCTCGTCTCCGAAATCATAGCCAATCGTACCGAGGGCGAAAACGTGCCCTGAACCAGCCTTGCTGGGTTGGACATCGGCAGGGGTGAGGGAGGCGGAAGCGGTTAAAGATTCTGTCGCTGGGGTTTGGGTGGCAACGTCGCTCACCTTAACCGCAGATGGTTCGATACCCACGGCGGAGCCGATGGCGTTCACCCCAAGGGTGCTGTGTTCGGTGCGATTCACGCGATCGCCCGCAAAGGAAATCGTCACCCCAGACCCAAATAACAGCCCCATCGCGCCGGGGAGGTTCACTTTACCCCGCAGGCAGCGTTCCGGTTCGTCGGTGTCTTCAGGGGTGCAAGGAATGGCGGTATTGAGCAGCGCCGCCCGCACCGCTTCCGCATCCACAGGTTTACCCTGTTGGAGTTGCAGACTCATCAGCAAACCGCACAACCCGGTCATTACCGGAGCCGCCATACTTGTTCCCAGAAGGCGCACAGGTTCTTCATTAGCCGGTTGCGCCCCCAGAATTTCACCCCCCGGAGCCATGATGCCTTCTAGGGCATTGTTACCCCCCCAATTGCTGAACTTGTAAGGTGTACCGTCAGGCTTTAACGCTCCCACAGACAGCACTCCCGGCAGGGAAGCGGGCATACACCAGCATTCTCCCTTGTTATTCCCAGCAGGGGCGACGATCAGAATATTGTTGTCCTGGCATTTTTTCAGAGCTTGCAATAAAATTTCTTCCCCTTCCCCGGTTTGGGTGGGGCGGCAGGCGGCACAGTGGATGATATTTGCGCCTAACTCCAGACCCAGTTCAAAGGCACGAGCTAGATTGATGGGTGAGATGAATTCTTCATCCGTGCCACTGGTATTGAGGGGGACGTTAATCACACGACAACGCGGCGCGAGTCCGGGAGAGGGGGTGTTTTCTTGGCCGACAATGGTGCTGGTGATGTGGCAGGCGTGGTTGTCGCCGTGGATGCGTTTGAGGAGGGGTTCGGGGAAGGCGGCTTTCTGGGCTTCCGCTTTTTGGTCTTTATCTAAAGTATCATCCTTGCCGATCGCCTGAAATTTCCAATAAGCCTCTGTAGGAACGGGTTCGGCGGGTTCGTGCCAATAGGGGAAGACTTTGGAGATTTCCGCCCCGGCAAAACAGGAGAGGGTATGGTCGGGGTTGCCATCGAGGATGACAATGGTGATGCGGGGGTCGCCGAGGGTTTGGTTGCGAAGTTCAGCCAGTCCGGGGATGCGATCGTCGAGGTCGTGGGGATGTTGGGCAGTAGTCCCTTGGGTTTCGACTGCGCTCAACCCGACAGAATCCTCCAATTCAGAGGGGTTCATTGTTTCGAGTTCGCTCGGTTCAACAGATGCGGATTCAACTTCAGTTGCTTCAATGTCTGAATCCAATTCGGAGGGGTGAAGGGTTGCTGGGGTTTCGAGTTCGCTCGGTTCAACAGATGCGGATTCCGCTTCAATGGCGATCGCTTCCACCGCCAATTCCTCAGAAGCCTGAATATTATCTGCTACTGAATCATCTACCCCACTTGCCGCAATATTCACGTTAGGCAATGACCCCAACATAAATTCACCCACGGAGGATTCCACAATGTAATCTAATCCCGTGGCTTGGGCAAAGCGATCGCTATCTCCCGCCCCCAACGAACAGGGAGCCAGCCCCATATTTGTCGCCACCAAATAAAGGTTCTGATACAGGACACCGACGTGCTTGAGAACTAGGGCATAGGCGAGCGATCGATATTTGCGGAACAGTCGCCCAAACCGAGCCGTAATAATCAGTAAAACTTGGGGCATTCCCTGTTCACCACTGGACTGGTGAGCATCTTTAAGTAATGCTTGAATATCGGCCTCAGCAGCATCAATTTGAGCCAGTTGGTGATTGAGGGGGTCATAGTGAAACAGTCCCGGTTTCACCCCTTCACAACGACGCACCGCTAAATAGATTTCTAGTTCATACATCCCCCCACCACAGGGATAGGGACGGCGGCTAATTTCCCCCCAGTCGAAATCTTCACCGAATTGGGCTTTGAGCAGTTCGGTTTGCTCGGCATCGTGGGTATAAATTTCTTTGATGCGAGCGGTGCGATAGAGCAGTTCCCCCAATTGCTCGATGGTTATGGGGTGATTCTCGTCGTATTCGCGAATCGATGCCCGTTTTTCAATGGCCGTGGTCAGGGTTTTATCCCGTTGGCGGATGGCATCAATGCTTTGTTGGGGCAGGGGGACAATTTGCCCGCTCATGGGGGGCTTGACTACGGGAAACTCGTCCCAAACCTCCAAACTGGCGGCAATATCCCCCGTGGGGTAGTCGTGGCGACCTTGGCGACAACGGCTATGGAATAGCAGGTTGTGGAATTCCCACAGCTTCAGATCGGGGGCTTCGGCTTCGATGGAGAGGAAACCCGTTGCCCAGAGGAGATTTAGGAATTGATAGGCGGTTTCTGCCCCAATTTGGGGCGGGGGCGTGACCCGTCGCAGGGATTGGGGTTGGGCGAGTTGAGCCAAAATCGCGCTGGCTCGCCAGTCCAGCAGTTTGACTCGAAATTTGGATAAGGGGGATTCCAAGACCATGCCGCCTTCGTGGCTGCGTTGGTAGGCAAAGCGGGAGAGGCTAACATTGGCTTGCGTCCAGTGGGGGGTGTTGAGGTTGAGTTCGGCAGATTCCACCATAGGCACTGCGATCGCCAACGGCAGCACCCCATACTGCAACCAACCGCGATCGCCCATCTGTTGCAATGTGGCGGCTAACTGTTCCCCCGCTTCCATCCCTTCCCGTTCGCTCAGAGTTTGGGTCAACTGTTGGAGGGTGGCGGTTCCTTCCTGTAAGTGGGCTAGGGCATCGCCCATCCCGGTGATGGCAGGGAGAGTTACCATAGAGGGAGCAATGGATTGGCTAGGATCGGTATTCGCGGGGCTGAGGGCATAGCCCTCTGTCGTGGTGCTAACCTGAATGGTGGAATTGAGAGAAACCGCAAAGGGATAGGTACGCATAGGTTCTAGATGGGTAATGTTACAGAGGAAAGGAAATGACAGCAGCCATTGGGGAAATCATTAGAAATGGTATCTTGTTTGATGTAAAAAACTGGTCAACAGCAATGCCTGAAGGAGACGATTTTTTTCAAACGATTGAAGCACTTTTTAACACATTGGCTGACAGAAACATCAATTACTTATTGGTTGGGGGAGTGGCTCTACTGAGTTATGTAGAAAGCCGCAATACTCAAGACATCGACCTGATTCTGGCTCGATCCGATCTAGATGCTTTGCCCGAAGTTGCGATCGAGGATGAAGATAAGGATTTTATACAGGGTCTATTTGACCCCTTGCAGATCGACATTTTTTTAACCCAAAATGAGCTATTCAAGGAAGTTTTAGAACAATTTTCGATAGATAGACAATTTGGCGATCGCATTATTCGGTGTGCCACAGTGGAAGGACTTGTGCTGCTGAAATGCTATGCCCTACCGTCTCTTTATCGACAGGGGCAATTTAGCCGAGCCAGTATTTACGAAAATGACATTCTTCTCCTCCTATTAAACTATTCGGTAGATATTGATAACCTGATAAAAATTCTGTCTGCCCATCTCCTACCCAGTGACCTAAAAGCAGTGGAAGATATCTTAGATGAAATTCAAGGCCGAATTCGGCGGTTTTCCAGCCAACAGCGATCGCTGACGGATGAGTAGACAAGGGGATTGGGTGACAGGGCGATCGCATTTTCAAATCCGGGTAACGCGGGCACGGTGAGTAGGGAAGCGGTTGCACCGGCATCATTGCCAGAAACCAGGCCGAGGGTGTAACCGTTTTCGGAGGGATTAATTTGAATGCCGGAACTCAGAGAAATAGTAAACGGATTCATAGTCAATTCAAAATTCAAAATTCAAAAAAGTTGGTAAACTGCTCGTATCAGTTTTGATTCCATAGATTTTGACTTGATTATTATGGATTATCGGCCGATTCCCGATCGCACATTTGAGTTTGCCGTGAGAATTACCAAGCTTTTCTCCCATCTCGATCAACAACCCGGAACACCGCGATTGTTAGCCAATCAACTGTTTAGATCGGGAACGTCAATCGGTGCCAACATTGCCGAATCGGGTTCGGCTGAAAGTGACCGAGATTTTATCAGCAAGCAGTCGATCGCTCTCAAGGAAGCCAAAGAAACAAGATATTGGCTCAGGCTATTAATTCAATCAGAAATGATACCCGAGACAAAAGTATCCAGTCTCTTGGATGAATGCGAACAGTTAATCAAAATCATTTCAAAATCCATCCTGACCGCCAAAAGAAAGCTGAAATAAAGTTAAAATCAGCAAGCCAGAAGTACAAATTTTTGACTTTTGACTTTTGACTTTTGACTTTTGACTTTCAAATGGGTGATAGCTGATTCAAATCTCGGATGGGCTGTCCCAACCAGCGCAAAATCGCACAGGCATGAGCTTTTTTGAGCATCAAGCGATCGGCGGCTTGGGAAAGATCGCGCAACTCTTGCTGTTGGCTGGGCGTTAATGTTCCCTCTTGGTTGCGATCGAGTAGTTCCAGATGGCGTTCCTGCTGGTCTGGAGCGATTTGACTTCGGGCAATTTGCCGGAGTTCATCTACACTCAGCGTTTGCAGGGTCAGCAATTCAGCCTGTATTTCCGCCGGGGCTGTATCGATCGCAGGGGGTAAGTTTCCAGCAATACTTTGGATGACCAATTCCGACAGGGGTTGGTTGGTCAACTCGGCAAGGCGAGATAAGCGTCGAACAGCAGATTCTGGCAGGTCTATTGTCAGTTGCATGGTGATATTTCCTTTGCTAAATATATTAGCATATTTATCATTCTTGTCAACCTTTTTTTGAGATTTATTCGGCTATTATCAGTCGGCTTTCGGTCAACTTTAATTGGTCGGTAAAATGGTGCGAACGCACGATGAGCGATCGCTTTTTCGGTCGCCATCTATAGGGATTATCAGTCGGCTTTCAGTCATCAGAAAAGGAATCAACAAAAACATCACTGACTACTGGATGTCTGTCCGGGATAATTGCTCGATAAAAGTTTGATGTTCGGACGTAGCAATTCCCTGTTGCAAGATCGCCAATACTTGTGCCAAGTCCCCCGCCAACAGCGCATCTTTGTCCAACCACAAACCGGGAAATACGAGCGATCGCACGATGCCATCACCATCCACATTCAGGGGGACATACTGACCGTCTTCCCAGCGGAACCAATCGATCGCCCCGTCAATCGAACCGAAACAGCCGGAAGATTTGCCGAAAATCATGCACTTTCTCAATTGGTACACGGCAATGTGCTTTAACCGAATGCTCGGACGCACGGGACACTTTTGGGAAAAGCGCTATTTTGCCGAAGGGTTTCCGGCTAGTGACAAAGACCGAGTATTGAATACCCTGCGCTACATCCACGGCAATCCCAAAGCGGCGAAAATGCGATCGACCTTTTTCTACGAGTTCAGCAACTATGGCAGTTATGAAAAACTCACCGATGATGGCTTGACCCAGTGGCATCCGGCTTTCTTGCAGTTGGGGGCAACTTTGGAGGATTGCGCTCGAAAATATCGAGGATTTTGCAACCGCTACAAACCCAAAAGTAAACCCGCGAAAAAGTGTCATTGGGGC
>NZ_JARPLU010000198.1:0-7551 GCF_032349615.1 Limnospira sp. PMC 1279.21
TAATAATTAATAATTAACCCGCCCTATTTATGGGGTTCTGCCGTTAATGACATCAGAGGGGGATAATATGAATAAATCCGCCCTCTGGGGAGAAGAGGATTAGGCAAAAGTTGAATTGCCAAAATCCGGGGGTATATCCTGAATACGTCCAGGACCGATCGCCTGTATAGCCTCTTTTAAAACCACATCTCCAGTATATAAAGCACGGCCAACAATGACATCAGTTACCCCCAAGGGTTCTAATCCCAATAACCCTAATAAATCAGTAATGCTACTGACACCGCCGGAGGCAATAATAGGGATTGAGACGATTTCCGCAACTTCCCGCAATGCCGCTTTATTGGGACCCTGTAAAGTCCCATCCCGGTGAATATCAGTGTAAATAATGGTAGCCACGCCCAACTGTGCCATTTGGTGGGCTAGGTCTGTGGCTTTGACCTCAGAAGTTTCTAGCCAACCCCTAGTCGCCACTTTACCATCACGGGCATCAATTCCCACAGCAATTCGTCCGGGAAACTCAGCGCATAACTCAGCTACCAATTGGGGATTTTCCACCGCTACGGTCCCCAAAATTGCCCTTTCTACCCCTAAATCAAATAGGGCGGCGACAGTATCACGACTACGCAACCCGCCGCCGACTTGAATCGGGACTTTGACAGCTTTGGCGATCGCACCAATAGCCGCATGGTTAGTAGGTTGTCCAGTTTTCGCCCCATCAAGATCAACTAAATGCAGACGAGTAGCGCCCTGGGACACCCATTCCTGGGCGACAGCCACAGGATCTTCATTAAAAGTCTCGGCTTGGGTGTAGTCTCCCTGATACAAGCGGACGCAGCGCCCTTCTAATAAGTCTATGGCGGGTATTACATTCATTGGCGATTGATAAATTGGAACAAGGTTAATAGCTTTGAAACTCCCGCCGTTAATCGCTAAAGCCATCTAACGGGGGATTCTGGCTTCTTTCAGACTGCCTCTTAACTATACCACTCAATTACTCTTGAAACCTCGGTAAGACCGACTCCACAAGCATTTTAAACTAGGTTTCTTCTCCCGGCTATGTTGTACCCTCACCCTAGTATCTAGGCGGTATTGTTTCCTCTAGTTACTGGTCAAAATTCATCTCGCCATTAAGGCGATCGCTTCTAACGGGAGTCATATAACTGCGCCAGACTCCTGGCTATTTATGCGGTTTCTGGGTCTTTCTCTTCCATAACCTCCGATAAAAGGGTTGATAGTTGAGTATTCAGACGGCCGGATCTAACAAATTCCGCATAGGTTTCCGCCTCAATATCAACTAATTCTTCCTGAAGTAATTCTATGGTCAACTCTTGCAGTTTGGGTTCTTGTGATAGTAACTGCTGAGTTTTGGTGGTGATAGCTTCTAATTTAGATTTAATCAATTGGGCTTGATGTTGATAAGCATCAGGGTCTAATTCCTGCTTAACAACCGATTGGGAGAGGTGGTTTTGTACTCGGTTTAGGGCTACACGACGGGCTACTAATTGCAGATATTCTTCACGCAAGGGTTGGTCTTTGAGTAGTCCTAACCATTGCAGGAGAGGCTGGGTAGTTAAACCCTGAAATAGTAGACTAAATAAAACCACCCCGAAGACTGTCGCGATCAGATTTTCCCGTTCAGGTATAGCTACTGGAACACTCAAGACTAGGGCGATAGAAACAGAACCTCGTAAGCCTCCCCACCACAGCATAGTTTGATTTTGTAGGTCTATTTCTGATTTGGCTAATGTGTTACTGATGGCGGTTAAAGTAAATGTGGATATTACCCTAGTTAGCATCATGGCTAGGACGGAAACCGCAATGGGTTTTATGTTGGTTGCTAAACTCGCAAATTCAATTTGAGCGCCAATTAATAAGAAGACGATTGAGTTCACCAAAAATGCCATAAATTCCCAAAACTCGCTGACGATTAATCGGCTACGGGGATTCATACCAATTCGGGAACCAAAATTTCCTAAAATTAACCCTACTACTACTACGCCAATAACTCCAGATCCGCCTAAGTCTTCGGTGACTACATAGGTTCCATAGGCGGCTAGGAGGGTGAGGGATTGTTCTACTAGGGGAGAGTCAAAACGCTGAGTTAGATAGGATATCCCAAACCCAATTATCCCCGCAATAACTACCGCAATTCCTGTAAATAATAAGAGTTTTAAAACGATCGCCGCCGGGGATATTTCGATGTTTCCCATAGGAAAACCGACTAAGATGATGAACGCTACCACCGCTATACCATCATTAAATAGGCTTTCCCCTTCCATTAAGACTCGCAGACGTTTAGGCGCTCCTAATTCCTTCATTAGGGCGACTACTGAGATGGGGTCGGTGGCTGATAAACTTGCACCTACCAACAGAGCGATCGCTATCGGCATTCCTACCGCTAAATCTAAGCCAATAGCTATCCCTACTACACAAATGACTACCCCAATAGTTGCATATAAAAATACCGGGAATAAATCTCGTTTTAGGTCTCGCCAATTCAGATTCCAGGCGGCTTCAAATAGTAAGGGAGGCAGGAAAATTTCCAGGATTAGTTCCGGTGATAATTGGATTAGGTGGATGTCTTCAAAGGCTAAAAATAATCCGACAATTACCAATAATAGGGTAAAGGGGATTTTTCGCAGCCAAGGAAATAGACGAGACATGGTGGCTACACTGAGGGAAATCAGCAGGACCAGCAAAAATTGTTCAAGATTTTCTTTGATACTGATCTCAGCGATCGCAACTTCTGGAGTCATAGTTTAAGATAGTAGCGACAACCACATCATACTATCACATTTACTCAGGATATTTTATAATTTCTGGCAGGATTGTTAGATGATTATCATACTTGGGATTTCTAAAATTCCGCTTCCACTTCGATGATTTCTGTGTACTCAAACTGATTGGGACTGAGTTTAACTAGGGGATAGTTAACCCCTTGTAAATTAATGAAATCTTCCTCACAATCGGGTTTGGACGAGTTGTAAACTAGGATATATTCTCGCCCAATTTTGGGTTCAATTTCTGTAGCGACTTCTCCTCGCCATTGGGTTTTGGTGACTAATACAACTAGCTGGTTAGCTAACTCGGGAATAATGCGAGCTATTTGGCGGCGGTAAATTTCATCTAAACTACCAAAAGGGGAATCCATCACAATGGGAAATGTACTGCTATCTGGTCCCATAAGGGTATTTTTTTGACTCCATTCTCTAACACCTTCGATAATTCCGCCAATAAAGGATAAACTGAGAATTTGATTTTCTCCGGTGGAAGAGGCTACTGGCGCATCTTCTCCAGAGGTTCTTTCCACTAATTTAAGTTCGTATTTGGGGCTGAGTTGCGGTTGATAGGGGGTAAAAGAAATTTTGGCAAAAATATTTTGCACTCGGCTTTCTAACTGTTGACGGAATTGCTGATCTAAACGTTCCAGGACTTGGGATAATCTGGCGATCGCATCTTCCGTCGCCGCAATGCGTCGCTGCGCTGTTATCTGCTTCATCTCATTCATTTGTTGGCGATCTATTTGTTTCGATAGTTTCTCGCATTCTTGAGTCAGAGTCTCAATTTGTTGAGAATTTGAACCCATTTCTCGGTTCAGTTCACCAATGCTGCTTTCGATTTCATCTAGGCGTTTTTGCAGTTGTTGAATATCCTCATCTGGGAAATTGCGTAGTTTTTTCTTAATATCATCTAGTCGGGTTTCTATTTGGGATAATTCCGCCCTATTTTTGCTGATAGATATTTGATGATGGTCAATTTCTTGCCAAAATTCTGCTAGTTGGCGATCCACATCATCAACTTGGGTAGACATACGGATAGCGGTTTCTTCAATATCTGCCATTCCGGCTTTATTTAACCAACTTTTGAGGCGATCGCATTCCGAACTTCCTTCTATTATAGGAGTTCCACAAATGCACTGCTGGCGGTTAATTAACTCATTCACAAATTGCTTAGTAATTCCTGTCATCAACTCTCCCTTTTCTCGCATTCCTGAAAATAGGTTACGAAAATCAGCGATCGTATCTGACAACAAAACCGGATAAGCCCTAGTTGATAACAGTTTATTAATCGATTGTTTCGACTTTTTTAAATTATCTCTGATTGAAATAATTTGACTCTCTAACTCACTTCGCAATTGTTGCAACTCCGCCGCCCCACTTAAATCTAATAAATGGGCATTTAGGGTACGTTTCAACTGTTCATGATGTGCTAATTCTATTTCGATTTCCTTTTGTCTTTTCGACAAATTATTGATTTCATCTTCCCGCTTTTTTTTGTCGTTTAAAAACTTTTTTGTCTCAGGATTACCAATTATCGATAAATCAGTTTCTAAAGACTTTCTCGCTTCCTTTAAATGTTTAATACCCCTATTTAATACCTCCACCCCTAATAACTCTTTAGTAGCTTCCGCAATTTCCGCTTTTCTCTCATCCCTAACAATTTGCTCTATACGTTCTCCATCAAAAAAGAAATACTGATGTAAACTCATCGGTAAAATGCGATTAATAATCTCTTCTGGTGGCTGCGGTGGCAAAGTCCAGCGCCCATCATCTCCCGCCACCTGCATATATAACTCACTGTCAGAATGTTCGATTTCCCCATGTTGTTTATAGGCGCGACAGACCCGTTTAACCTGATAGCGTTTATGGTCATGTTCAAAGATAACTTCCACCCAGCAACCTACCGCCTTCCCCGGTTCTGCTTCCGTTAGCGATCGCTTATTAACCAATTGTTCCGAAACCGCAAATGCTGCACTAAATTTCTCATATAAAACCCAGCTAAACGCATTAAGTATCGTCGTCTTACCCGCACCATTATTCCCATAAATTACCGTAGTATTTCGTTCCCCTTTAGCTAAATATATAATCGGGCTTTTTCCGTAAAATTGCCGAAAGTTACACAACTGAATTGATAGTAAATTCATTGTATGACCTCTTTAATAATCTTGAGAACATCATCATTAATGTTCCAGGGACTTTTCATATATAGTTTATCTCTTTCCGCCTGCAAAACCCTTTCGATAATTTCCCTAACCTCTGGTGGTGCATCTGTAATCGGGTCATGAACTAATGTCTGATTAGCGTTTTCTCCATAGGTAGATTTTGCCTCCGAGAATACATTAGAAATCGCGTGAATTAAACCCTCTGAGTATTGGTAAGACATAGACTATTCCAAACGTGAGTTATCGATGGTTTTTTACTAGCGAAAAATAGGCGATTTAACATCAAGACATTTCATTCTAGCACAACCCCCATAATCACGTCAACTCTGAGACAACGAGAGATCATGTCTGGGCGGGTTCCCCAGTTAATTAGACTTGGCACCAGTCAAAAAATCCGGTTTTTTATAAAAATCTTGGTTAACAACCAGAAAGCCCGATAAAAACCGGGTTTTTCCGTCCCCGAAACCCGCGAGGGTGAGAGAGATAATGTAGGGGCGGGTTCTGCTGTTAATTAGACTTGGTATCAGTCAAACAACTCGGTTTTTTATAAAAATCTTGGTTAACAACCAGAAAGGCCGATAAAAACCGGGTTTTTCCGTCCCCGAAAACCACCCTCTGGGGTGATGGTTAATGATGGATGATTTATAAATCCAATAAACCATAGCGTTTTTGTAGTTGTAATAACTTCACCCTAGCCTCTCCTGCATTGTCCGCAATATCAGCAAACTCCATAAACCGGATTAGCTCTTTTTTTAACAAATTCCGTTCAACATCTAACGTATTTCTGCCCAAGTCTGGCGGTAAAACAATCATATCAAAAACCGTCGCCCTATCCTTTCCGGGATGAGGTCTAAGAACCCGTCCTCGACGTTGAATAAATTGGCGGGGGTTGCTGCTACTTGCCAGAATTACCGCATGACGAATAGCTGGAATATCTACCCCTTCATCAAGACAGCGAATAGCTACCAAACCCTGTAGTTGTCCTGATTCAAATTGTTGCCGCAATTCTTCCCTTTTTGCCATAGGAGTAGCGGCGGTATAGGTATTAACACGATAGCCCAATTCTGACCCTAATAAAAAGACGATCGCTTCTAGTTGTCGGTCAAAGCGAGTGCCTTTTTCCGTGATACCATCCCCACAATAAAATAGCGTGTGGCTGGTCTGTAAACGATTACTCATTAACTGTCTCAGGGCTTTAACTTTATTATTAGCAGCCCCAATTATTCTCGCCCTTTGCATCAATAGCGCCGTGATATTTTCGTTAGTTTCCCAGTCCTGATCATTGTCCATTAAAGCCCAACCAATGCGAGTAGTTAGGCGGGAATAAATCAGAGTTTCAGCCGGGGTTAATTCTACCAAAATCGGATAGTATAAATAATGAACTAACGCCCCTTGGCGGATAGCTTCAGCCAGGGTAAGTTCCGGTTGTAAAACCCGACCAAAATACTCCATTAAAGCATTTGTACCCTGGTCATCAAAATGACGTTCTGGGGTAGCAGAAAGTGCTAGACGTAAACCGATATGTCGTGGTAAACTAGCTTCTAGGCGAGGCGCACCTAAGTTGTGGGCTTCGTCGCCAATAATCAAAGTTTTGGGGGGGAAATACCGCAGTTGAGACTGAAAGCTATCGGAAATTAGGGTGGCGTTAGTGGTGATGACTGCGAGAAAGGGGAGATGACCCGAACTTATGTTATAAAGGGAGGTAGATAGGTGTTTCTGCCAATTGTGGACGCTTTCAAAGGCGAGTAGGGGAGTCATCCCAAATTTCTGGGCTTCCCGTCCCCACTGAGTCACTAGGTGGCGATAGGGACAGATAACTAAAACAACTTGTAAGCCAATTTTATGATATAATTCAGAGGCGATCGCTAAGGCTGTGATAGTCTTACCCGTACCCGTTGCCATTTTCAGGGTTCCCCGTCCCTGGTTAGCAAACCATTCGGACACCGCCTGACGTTGGTAGTGTCTCAGGTGTATTTGTGGGGGAATGACAGGGATACCAGGTAGACTCACCGCTGAAACACAAGCCCTATATAAATATCAAAAATCACCCATCAAAAATCAATCATGATCTGATTCCCAGTCAGGACAGGAGTCACCCTCCACACCTAATGGGTGCATTCCACAAACTAACAAATTCCCGCCGTAGATTTTACCATGATAGTGATTACATCCGCGACAGGCTGGGTTTTGGGTCGCGCTGGGGTGAACATAGGTGACAAAGGGATCAAAAGTTTCCTCCTCCTCAATATCATCTAGTCCCAAATCTAAGTATATATCCAGAATCGGCTCAAGGATATCATTTAAACACTGGTCTAAGTCGGGAATCAACTTATTCTGGACTTCCTCAGCAATTTCTTCGGAAAATTGGGTCAGGTCATCCATGATATGATTAAATTCTTCCGTCACATCTACAAAAAAATTTTCCACCTCAAGAACTGCGGCTTCTATACTCTTAACCAACTCATTAGACCAATCTTCCATTAGGCTTTAGCGGCTAACTGCTTCAATATTTGACACTGATACATTTACGCGACATTTATCCGGCTATTGCCTGACAATGCGACGATAGCACTATTACCCGTTAAAGTAACAGAGGCGGTATCCCGCAT
>NZ_JARPLU010000199.1:0-7498 GCF_032349615.1 Limnospira sp. PMC 1279.21
CCTACATGGCTAAAATTATTAATTATTAATTATTAATTGTTAATTATTATAGGTTAGGTGGAGGTACGAAACCCAACGCCAGCATCTGTAAATGATGTTGGGTTTCACTGCGTTTCACCCAACCTACATGGCTACTCCTCTGCGATTAGCCGGTAAGCCGCGATTACTGGGGGTAAAGCAGTAAGCATTGCCATCAATCTTATGAATGTTCTGACGTAAGAAGCGATCGCAATTTCCTTCAGGAACAATAATCGTTTGATAGAGTCTTCGTCCTGAGAGATTTTCATAATAGGGAATCCAGAGAACCCCTAAATTCCCAAATCCATGCTCAAAATGAAGAGCCTCACCTCTTTTTTGAGCCTCTGCCTCAGTTTGCCAAGCCGACTCCGCAATCACTCTTCGACCTTCAAAATCAGCACTGCGCCAGTTAAGACGGGGATAGGCGAAAGAAGTCTCTATTGTGGCTAAAGTGCCAAATATTAAGCATAGAAAAGACAGGGCAAGTTTCTGCATTAGAAAATAAATAAATTTAGATTTCATAGTGTAACTTACGGGGTTAAAGCCTACATTCCAAAAACCGAGAATTTTCCACAACTACACCCCCACAAAAGCCAGGTGCTCTCCCTGAGTCACAGGCTGTGTAACAATGATTTACTGAATTTCCCGAATAACAAGGTAAATGTCCTGGAGGTGCTTGCAAATCAAATATAAAGTTCTGGTAATTCCTCTTAGAAGAAGGAGTAATCAACCATCCCAAAGCTGCATATAACCGAAGAGATGCTTGAAAAACTTCACGATTTCGCTCCCCCTCCATCAACCCTTGAAGTTGAGTAGTATTGAATTGCTCTCTCCAAACTTTAAGTTGAACACTATAACCAAAGTTTCCATTTGAGTGCTTCTTCCAAACCTCATCAATTCTCCTCAAATCTGAACAAGAAATTTGAGCAATTTCTTCTGGATGGATTTGGCTTCCTAAATTGCCCCATCTATTACCAACTTGCTTTATTAATTCCCAGTTTTGCTCATCAGCCTTACGCCAGTCTCCCTCCTGTGCAAAGTTTTCTAAACGAGAATACATAGCCTCCACATCCTGTCCTCCTTGGCTCTTTAAAACAGGCAAACTAGACCTAGTTATAAGAACATGGTATTGGCTATCTATTTTTGAATTAGCAGGAAATTGAACCAAAATAAGCCATAAAACAATGATTGATAATCCCCAAAAATAAAAAAACTTTTTGTATTTTATTAACTTCGGCTTGTGCATAGTCATAAGCTGAATGAATAGTTTTTCAATAATTAAATCAAGGAAAAGTGGAAAATTGATCGATGTCAATTCTAACTTTATCTATTTCTGTACCGTCCGCAATCTGCTGAATGTTGCCAGTCTCTGCAAAAACCCAGTCAGATACCCAAAATAATATCAGAAATACACCCCAATGATTGGCCAATTTTCAAAAACTCATTATTTTCTTTACTCGAACATTCTTTCATAAACTAAGCGTGAAATAATTGGAAAAAATTCCCAATCCTCTCCATAAGCAGCCCCATCGCCAAAGACTGATATAATATAGGCTCTATTTTTAGACCTATGATGAATTAAAGCGACTTCGAGCCGAGAATCATTAGTCCACCCGACTTTTGAATAAAAATCAATCTTTTGTCGATTTTGATAAATTCCTTTTCCTAAAAAACCATCAACTGAATCATATTCCTCGGGCTTCCAAACTTGAGGATTTAAATCTATTTTAAGCAGTGACATTATTTGCATTGATGTGGTTTGAGAAACAGCTTGATAAGTAGCAATTTCATACATTAATCTAGACGCATGTCGAGCCGTCATTTGATTACGAATTGGAGGCTGATTATCACCACGCATACGCAGATCCCATCCTTGAGGATAATTCATTCCCAAATAGGGGATGGGAAAATTTTTCTGACTGATATTTATTCCTGAATATCCTGATTTTTGAAAGAAATAATTGACAGAATAGCGTTTATTTAGCCAAGTTTGGTAGTCTTCTGTATGGGAAATAGATGTGGTATCAGTGATAAAATCTACAATTCGGCTAGCTGCTTCATTATCAGATTTTTGGATGAGTTTACAAATAGTAGTAACACATCCCATTTTTGGTAAATCAATTGGTTGAGGAGGAATGTTGCGCTCTGCTTGTAAGGAATAATACGCGACTAACCAAAACAATTTCGGGATACTGGCAGGATAACGAAAAACATCAGCTTGATAAGTGCCTTCAGTTTGTTTATTTAAATCAATCAAGTGTATAGATAAAGAATTAGTTGGAAGACCTCGCATTCTGGCAGTATAAACAACTTCATTAACAATATTTTGTAAATTATCATTGGGCTTAAAGTGAGTAGGATTAGTGACATTATAAACCCAATTGGGGTTAATACCTTCTCTTGATTCCAGTCTAGAAGTTATATTTAAATCTACAGAATCTGGAGATAAATCTATACTATTAGGTGGCTCTCGAAAAATTGTATTATCTAAATAGCGATCATTATTTAATGAAGGTTTAGGAGGAAATACAAAGTACAAAATAGCTGCTCCACTTAGTCCTAAAACTAAACTCACTGACATAACAATTGTAGTCCAAGCTAACCTTGATAAATGCTTTTTATTCGGGTAATTATTAGTCGCTAAATAGGCACGTCTCAATCCTTGACGTTCACCCTGATTTTTATGATTATTTTTGAAAAAATATTTATGCACAGCCATGATGTATTTAATCAACTTTTTGATACCAGGATATTTTTAACTGATTATTTTCTTTTTTTATGGTATATCGATATCTGGATGTACTGAAATAAGCATTATTGGGATCGGGTCTGCCGTTGCGATATAATGTGCCATCTTCTGTAACTATCAGCTCTATTGTTGCATTGTTTTCATCTGATTCAAAACGCTCTACAGAATCAACGCGCTGAATTCCATACTGATAATAAGCATTATTATTTTGTAGCCAATTTATGGGGCCATCGGCTTTAACTAAATCAGTGAGTAATGCACCTGTGGTTAAATTACGGGCAGCATCTCGACTATAAGGAGGTGCAAAAATTTTGGATTTAGACTGAAGCCATTGTTTAACTAATGCAACAGCTTTTTCTTCTGTAATAGATGGTATTGCTTGTACAGCAGGCTTTGGTGGCTGAGATTCGGCTTCTGATTCCGATTGCGATGGTGTCTGGCTTGCAGAAGCTGTAGTTGTCGGCTGAACCTCAACGGCTATAGGATTGTCTATTGCATTATCAGCAACACTATTCCAAAATCTTGAGACAAAAAGTCCAACAATAATGCAACTGCCAATTATTCCACCCGTTAATACTGCTTTAGCCCATTCTGGCATTGTTGATGGATTTTGTAATGCTGTCGGACTCATAGACTGAGCTGGAGAAAGAATAGTAGCTGCTTGACTTACGGGAACAGAAGAAACAATTGTTGGAGGTTGCTGGTTGGGATTGCTAGAAATTATTGTAGCTGTAGGTTGCCCAGTCCGGGAAACAGAAGTACCTGTATGAGATGTGAAATTCAGCGCAGCTCGCATTTCGCCAGCCGTCGAAAAACGCTTGTCTGGATGAGATTGAATAGCTTGTTCAATGGCGTTAGCAAAACTTGGTGTAATTGTCGGAACTTCAGAGCGCCAAAGGAGATTTCCGCTGAGAGGATCTGTTGAAAATTCTTGCGGAACTTTTCCAGTTAGGCAGAAAATGGCAGTCAATCCTAAAGCGTATAAATCACTGCTGTATATAGGGCGACCTATAGCTTGTTCACTAGCCATGAACCCCGGTGTACCAACAACCACCGATCGCGTCGGATTTCCAGAGTGACTCAGTACAGTTCCCATCGTCTCTTTGACGGCACCGAAATCAAGCAATACAGGTTCTAAATTGCTCGATCGCAGCATAATATTGTCAGGTTTAATGTCGCGATGAACAATTTGCTTACTGTGAACATATTCCAGAACAGACAGTAAGCTGACTAGCATGGCTCGGACAGAGCTTTCACGCATTGAAGCGTGGCGATGAACGTAGTCCGTTAAGGTTTGACCTTCGATCCACTCTTGAACCAGATAAAATAAGTCATTTTCACGAAAATAGGCGTAGAGGGTTGGAATTTGTTGATGAGCCGTTCCCAGTTCCTCTAAAATAGCAGCTTCTCGTTGAAACCGATCTTGTACTAATTGATAAATATCAGGATTATCCGTAACAGGCTTTAGTTGTTTAATGACGCACCTTCGCCCGGATGGCATTTGAGTATCTTCAGCCAGAAATGTTTCTCCAAAACCGCCAGAACCTAAAGGCTGAATGATTTGATAGCGGTGGTTTAATAAAGAATGGTCAGCCATAGTAATTCCTCAACCAGTTCATTGGTAAGTACGAACTGTCTTTATTGCTTATACCTATTTATTCCAACAATAACACGCTTAACTCTGAAACTCAAGCCAAGAAATATAAATTTTCTTTTAAGTTTTAACGGATTGACCTTGAAAAAATTTAAGATAAAAAACTTAATAGCATAGTTTTCATAACCCATGAGCCATAGTCTACCTAAAACCCAGCTTGAAAAATCTTCCGATCCATATCTGGAACTGACAAACCAGACCCAAACCGTCACATTTGCACTGACAAAGGCTCAACTGATACTTGGTAGGGCTACTGATGCAGATTTAAAGATTCCCGAAGACTGGTTAGCAATTTCTCGTTACCAGGCTACTTTAACTCGCAACGGCGATGAATATGAGATTTACGACGGTATCACCAAAAATGGTACTCGCCAACCCAGTCGAAATGGACTGCTTGTTGATCAACGCCGGGTAGGGGTTGTGGAATATTATCAATTATTCGACGGGGCTGAGTTGCAAATTGGTCAAGATCCTATGACTCTCATTCGTCTGAAATACCATAATCCCCAAAACCCTAAATTCATTGTCTCTAGCACCACGAGAAATCAATCAATTAGTATCAAAAACCGTTCGATTGTGCTAGGTCGCGACCCATCTTGTAACTTGGTTCTTGATTCTCCTGTAGTTTCCAGAAAGCACGCTGTCATTGACAAGTTTGATGGTGGGTACTACCAGTTATTTGACTACAGTACAAATGGTGTTTTCGTCAACGAACAGAAAGTCAATCAATCTATGCGGCTTCCCGATGGTTGCACAATTCGCATCGGTTCATTTATTTTGGTGTTGAGTGGCGATCGCCTCACCCTTCAAGACCGGGGGGATAAATTGCGTCTTGATGCTTGGGAAGTTACCCGCATTGTTTCCAAACATTCCCGAAACAGCCAAACTTTGCTCAATTGTGTTTCAATTCCACTCGAACCCGGTCAACTGATTGCAATTGTTGGCGGAAGTGGAACGGGAAAATCAACTCTTTTGAAGACACTGCTAGGTATTCAACCTCTTTCTGGAGGATATGTTTATTTAAACGGCTCAGACCTGCAACAAAATTTTAATATCTACCGTACCCAAATTGGCTATGTACCTCAAGAAGATATCGTACATAGAAATCTGACGGTTGATCGGGTTCTCACTTTTGCTGCTCAATTACGCCTTCCCCCTGATACAAATATTGAGGCAGTTATTCAAAAAACTCTGACTGAAATTGAACTTTTAGATCGACGGCATACCCTAATTAGCCAACTAAGTGGTGGTCAATTGAAGCGAGTCAGCATTGGCGTTGAACTTTTAGCAGACCCCAAGTTATTTTTCCTCGACGAACCCACATCAGGACTCGATCCAGGATTAGACAAAAAAATGATGCAACTTCTGCGAAAGTTAGCTCACTCAGAAAATCGAACTGTAGCTCTTGTTACCCATGCTACTGCAAACATCACTTTGTGCGATCGCGTTGCCTTTATGGGAAGGGGAGGAAATCTCTGTTACTTCGGACCCCCTAGCGAAGCTCCTAGTTTTTTTAATGTAGGACGGGATGACTTTGCAGAAATTTATAATGAACTGGAAAAGTCTCCAGAAGAAAATCAAGGCTGCTCCATCGAAGATTATTGCCAACAGTGGAATACTCGATTTAAACAGCATACTGACTACCAAAAATATGTCCGAGATGCTCTGATTATTCCCGGTAAAATTAATGCCAATTCTCCTGGAATAAATCAAGCAAATCAAACGACGACAAAATTCAAAGATAAACCAAAACAGGTTAAGCCTTCTGCTCTGAGGCAAATAAGGGTACTTTTACAACGAGACATCCAATTGGTTTTAGCTGACCGATTTAACTTAGGACTATCATTGCTAACTGCTCCCATTGGAATTGCCTTGATTACTTTGGCTATCCGCGAGCAAGAACCCCTGATTCTTGGCGACGGTTCCGATCCGACCCTGGCTCCTTTAGCTCTGCGCGTTCTATTTGTATTTACCTGTGCGGCTATTTGGGTCGGGTTGTCAGGATCATTGCAAACGATTATCCGAGAATCAGCTATTTATGCCCGTGAACGTCTTGTGAACTTGGGTTTGTTTCCTTACCTGGGATCCAAAATTCTGGTTTTATGCTTTTTAGGATTAGCGCAAACATTGTTAATGGCTGCGGTTGTGATACTGGGTTTTAAATCTCCAGAACCAACATTAATACCTTGGCTTATTGGACTCAGTATAACCACCTTTCTAACCTTAGTTACGAGTGGTTGTTTGGGTTGGGCAGTTTCCTGTTTTGTTCATAATGAGACTCAAGCAAATACAGCCCTTCCTCTATTGTTACTTCCTCAAATTATTTTTTCGGGAGTGTTGTTCAAAATGGAAGGAATCGGAAAAATTATTTCTTGGTTGATGCTCAGTCGTTGGTCTGTGGGGGCTTATGGGGCTTTAGTTGATGTGAATGCAATGGTGCCGGAACCGATGAAAACTCCCGACGGGAGCATTATTCCTCAACCTTTTGAAGTGACACCTGTTTACGATCCAACCTGGTCTAATTTGAGTTTAAACTGGTTTTTACTTGGATTGCACGCAATTGTTTATTTGACATTAGCATTGTGGAAACAAAAGCAGAAAGATATTTTTTAATCTCTCCACAGTCATTGCATGAATGCCACATCAAATGAAAGTATAGCGTTTTGAATCTATGAAACTCTACTCCCATCTGCTCTAGGAAAAAGGAGCCACGCAGATTATGAGATGCTTCCAATAGAAGTTGCAATTTGACTTAGACATATAATAATTTCACCCTGATACCGTATGGGAAAATAAATCCTCAAAAATTTTCAATTGTCTTCATAAAGCAGTAACTTCAACCGTTTCAGCAGTCCCTCAATTTCAGAACGTTTTTGAGGGGATAGCCTAGCCTTTGAACGTCGGAATTGTTTGGCTAGGTCGGAGATCTCAGTTTCCAATTGGTCTGGCAGTTCTGATACTTTCGTTTCCTTCACCAATTTCTGCACCTGTCTCAGGGTCAATTTTTGACCGATCGCCTTTTCTATAGCATTAGTCAAGGTGGTTAGGACGCAGCTTTGAGAACGGAATCCATGGCC
>NZ_JARPLU010000002.1:0-30908 GCF_032349615.1 Limnospira sp. PMC 1279.21
GTTTCTGGATCGATACCCAATTCCCGGAGTTTCGCAAAGGCGCGATCGCGTTCTTTTTGGCAGGGGGATTTAGGGTAATGGATAATGATATGATGATGCGGGAGGCTAAAGCTGTTAATTACATTGACCACCTACCATATTAATCAACCCGCCTTAACCCCCATTTTGGGGGCGACTTATTACTTAGTATATATTGATAAGTATCTCTATGTAACTACTGCATTTGTCCGGCTACAGTCAGAATTTTATGCACAGTTATTTGTAGTTGTTCTGGGTCAAAAGGTTTAGTTAAATATTCAGTAGCGCCGGCTAAACGCCCTTCAATTTTATCGCAGACAGTATCCCTAGCAGTTAACATGATAATCGGTAACTTTTCTAAATGGGGAGTCCGCCTAATAATTCGACATAATTCTAAGCCATCTACACCCGGCATAGCAATATCTAACAACATTAAATCAATCGAATCATGATGTAATTGTCCCAAGGCTTCTAGGGTATTGCTGGCTACTAAAATTCGATAATTTTCCCCTAGGGTTTGTCGCACCATTTTTTGGATTACTAGACTATCATCCACTGCGAGAATGGTAGCTGGGGAGGTTTCATTAAGACACATAATTATTCTCCTTGATGCTTATTGAAATCTGGGTTAAATTCAATAATATAATAGAGTGAAATATTAGCTTTGTGCAGCCCAATTATGGCGATCGCCTATATACCAAAAAACTCTATGGACTGGCCAAAATTACCCGACTGGCTTACCTCATCAATTCACTGAGGGACTCGCGCCCTTTGATGGTTTGTCAATGGGCGTATTCAGCCCTTGACCTGTTCAAAAGTTTAAGTATAATGTCAAAAGCCTTTCCTCCCATTATATAACAATGATTCCCTGTCAAAACTAAAGATTTATTTAATGGTATAATCTTGTTAACCAAGTCTTGACGGTTAACCCTCGAATCTAAATCACCTCCCTGATAGTATATTGTTGAGGAAATCCCCCAGTAAATGAGGCGATCGCAGTTGACTGTTTTCACTGTTTGTGGTATAATCACCAATTCGCTGTCAACTCAACTAAATTATGTCAAACTATGAAGGATAATGGTTTGTTAGGTGGAGTCCTATGGCGCGAGGAGATCAGATTTATGTTTACCGGGAATTTCTGAATATGGATGGAGTCTACGAACATCACGGTATTGACTGTGGAGACGGGACAGTTATCCATTACCGCAAACCCAGCGAAACCATTGAACGAACATCCTTGAGAACTTTTAGCAAAGGTAAACCAGTTTATATTCGCAGTTATCCAGTCCGCTATATTCCCGAGACCACCATACAAAGGGGAGAAAGTAGGCTAGGGGAACGCAAATATAATCTACTATTTAATAACTGTGAACATTTTGCCACCTGGTGTGTAACCGGAGTGAGTGATAGCCGACAAATTCGTGATTTTATTCCAGTCATCAACCATATAAATGTTGACAGTTTAGAGGACCCGATCGCCAAAGCCTTACGAACAGCGCCCAACGATAATTTACCGCAGTTAATTAATAATGCCTTAACCGATATTAGAACCGCGTGGAATGATATTCAACCCCAATATCAAGAAGCCTTAGCCGAAATGAAATCCTGGCATCAAGTAGCAATTAACGCCATGAAGCAAAACCGGGAAGACCTAGCCAGGGAGGCACTAAAACGTAAACAAACCTATAAACAAAGGGCGCGGGAATTAGAAGCGGACTTAAAAAAACTAGCAACTCTGACTGAAGATTTAGTACAACAACAAACCCAACTGTAGCCCAAAAACGAGGCATAAAACCATGGCAAAATCTCCAGATAATCACCGTTCAAGTAGCCCGTTAAAATGGTGGAGTAAAATTGTCCTAATTTTAGGTTTATGTATATTAGTGGGTGGTTGTCAATTTCAACCCCCGACAACAGAGGGAGTGATTAACCTAACTTTGTGGCATGGAATTAATCCCCCACCCAACCGGGATGTTTTCCAAAAGTTAGTCGATCGCTTTAATCAAGACCATCCCCATATTCAGGTAGAAGCGCTTTATATAGGTCAACCTGATCAACAAATGCCGAAAATCTTAACCGCAGTAGTCGGAAATGCGCCGCCAGATATTTTATGGTATACACCAATTATTACAGGTCAACTGGTAGAACTAGATGCCATTAAACCGATTCAAGATTGGTTAAATAACTCCCCGGTAAAGGCAGAAATTGATCCGGCTTTATGGACAGGAATGGAATTAGAAAATCAGATTTGGTCTGTACCTATGGCAACTAATAATACAGCCATTTTTTATCGTCCGAGTTTATTTGCAGCCGCCGGAATTGAGACCATACCTTCCACTTGGTCAGAGTTCCGAGAAACCGCCGCCAAATTGACAGCAGCAGGGGAGAAGTATGGGATAGTATTACCCCTAGGTAAAGGGGAATGGACGGTATTTACCTGGCTACCATTTATGTATAGTGCGGGTGGAGAATTAGTCAGAAATGGTGAAGCCAATTTAGTTAATCCTGGGGCGATCGCCGCCTTAGAATTTTGGTCAAATTTGATAGAAGATGGTTCAGCAATTCTCTCCGCACCGGAAAGAGGTTATGAACAGGATAACTTTATTTCTGGTAGGGTAGCGATGCAAATTACCGGACCTTGGACTTTAGGTTATCTCGACCAAATTGGTATTGATTATGGAGTGTTTCCTATTCCGGCGGAAAATCAACAGGCGGCGGTAGTTGGGGGTGAAAATTTGTTTGTGATGAAAACCACCCCAGACCGAGAAAAAGCCGCCTTAGAGTTTCTCGAATATGTAGTCGGATCGGAATTTCAAACGGAGTGGAGTTTAGGAACCGGATATTTGCCGATTAATTTAACAACTCGCCTTGACCCCCGTTATCAAGAATATGTGGCTAAACAACCAGCTTTGAATGTCTTTTTACAGCAGATGAATTGGGCGGTATCTCGTCCGAATATTGCGGGATATAGTCGCATTTCCGAAAATTTGGGTAGAGCGATCGAGGCTACACTATTAGGACAATCCCCCCAGTCCGCCCTCAAAGCCTCTCAAAACCGCCTGAGACTAGCGTTATAACCGACAGCCGAAATTTTCCCGTCCCGCCGTAAATTTGGATAAATTGCCTGATTAGAAAATGCTGTTAACATACAAAAAAACATGAGTTATTGTATTAACCCCAAGTGTTTACAACCCCAAAATTCTGACCAGGAAAAATACTGTCAGAGTTGTGGATTTTCCCTGTTGTTACACAACCGTTATCGCCCCCTACAACCCATTGGACAAGGGGGATTTGGTCGGACTTTTTTGGCGAGAGATGAAAGCAGACCATCCCATCCTCATTGTGTAATTAAAGAGTTTGATTTTCCCGAAAAAAATGCCAGCTATAATCATGCTGTCAAGTTATTTAATCAAGAGGCGGTGCGCTTAGATTGTTTGGGGGAACATCCTCAAATTCCCCGGCTATTAGCTTATTTTGAAGAACATCAACTTTTGCTATTAGTTCAAGAGTATATTCCGGGGAAAACGTTATTACAAGAATTTGAACACGATGGATTATTTGATGAACCCAAAATTTGGCAGATATTACGAGATTTATTACCAGTGCTTAAATTTGTTCACGATCGCGATATTATTCACCGAGACATCAAGCCAGCCAACCTCATCCGTCGCCGTCTTAGACACCCTTTACCACCCTCTCCTATAGCTTTTAATAACCCAGATACCATAGGGGAAACTCGCACCAGTGCAGCGATAGGTAATTTATCCTCAAAGTCAATTCGCGATCGCCCTGTACCATTACCGCCGCCACCCCCTCGACCCTCGGGAAAATCGATAAATTCGGAATCTCAAATAATCGAAAATGGTCTGATAGTATTAATTGATTTTGGCGTGGCTAAGTTACTAACAGCCACCACCATTAGTCGCACAGGAACTATTATCGGTAGCCCCGAATTTATGGCACCAGAACAAACTCGCGGGCGAGTATTTCCAGCTAGTGATTTATATAGTTTAGGCGCAACTTGTTTATATTTACTTACCGGAGTTTCCCCCTGGAATTTATATGATACCGTCCTCGAAAAATGGGTTTGGCGCGATTTTTTATCCCCCGAACGTATGGTTAGCGATAAATTAGGAAAAGTCCTTGATAAATTAGTCAATAATCAAATCCTACAGCGCTATAATTCGGCGGCGGAAGTGTTAGCGGCTATCTCCACATCACCCCCCAAGACCTCCCCTCCCACCCAGAAAGTTCTCAAACCTCAGTCCCCACCTAAAACCGCCCATAAAGCCTCAAAAACTAGGAAGCATAAAACCTCCCCCCCATCATCTCAACCTGCGAATTTAACTGACAATTTAAAGGGTCATTTTCAGGCAATGTTAGGGCGAATCATACCCGCATTAACTCAACCCCCAGATGATGAAGATTTGGCTTCCGAGAATGGTGTAGACTATGGACAGTTACAGCAATTATTAGCGACTCATAGATGGCGAGAAGCTGACCGAGAAACCTGGATTATGTTATGTCGCGCGTTAGGTAAAGGCGGACGACCCTACTTACATTATAGCGATTTGAATAAGTTACCTTGTGAAGATTTGACCATCTTAGATAACTTATGGGTTAAGTATAGTAATCATCGCTTTGGGTTTAGTATTCAAGCCCAAATTTATCTACAGGAAGAGTCAGACTATGGGAAATTTTGCGATCGCGTCGGTTGGCTAAAGTCTATCGGACACGACCCCTCACTCGGCTTTCGCTATAATTTGAATATTCCTACAGGACACCTTCCCACCCGCATTTGGGTAATGAATGGGGGTAAATGGTGGCTACACTTGGAAACCATCACCCAACGACTAAAAGACTGTGGTTTAATTTAATCGGCTGCGGTGGGGGTGTGGTTGGCTCCCGATTTTTGTTTGATCACCTGATGGGATATAGTTAAATCTAATCATCCTAATAATGACTATCTATTGATGGGTTATTCTATCCTCCCCCTCTATGTTTGTCTGTTCTCTGTCGCCAAGACACAAATTATTATATTATAATTGAATGTGATGCTCTCAGGACTCAACATCTAATGACAGAAACCCCTCAACCAACTACAACCCCCAACTTACAAGAACCCAAATTTGGGTTTAACTCCTATTCGGAACGCCTCAATGGTCGCGCGGCGATGATTGGGTTTGTGATTACTTTGGCGATCGAATATTTCACCAAACAGGGACTACTAGCTTGGCTAGGGTTAAGCTAAATTGCGATTTTCCGCCCTGAATCCGGCGATTTAACGACCACTAACCCCCCCAGCTAAGGGGGGGGGATGATTACCACCTTACCAGGTCTTTCAAGGCAGATTTATGGGGGGTATTTGGGCAGTAAATTAGCGGGCTTCAGCGGCTTGGGTATGCCTTTCTAGGGCTAATTCAATGAGTTGATTTACCAATTCTGGAAAGCTGATTCCTGTGGCTGACCACAGTTGCGGATACATACTTAAAGCGGTAAAACCGGGGAGGGTGTTGATTTCATTCAGCAAGACTTCTCCGGTTTTTTCGATATAGAAGAAATCTACCCGCGCTAGTCCAGCAGCATCGACGGCGAGGAAGGCTTCGATCGCCATATCTCGGACTTTAGAAGCGATCGCTGTATCAATAGGCGCTGGAATCATCAGATTAGCTTTGCCATCAGTATACTTAGTTTCGTAGTCGTAGAAATCGCTGTTATAGCTAATTTCTCCCACCACGGACGCTTTCGGATAATCATTGCCTAAAACAGCACATTCTAGTTCTCTGGCTTCGACTCCTGCTTCCACAATAATTCGCCGATCATAGGTAGCCGCAGCATCTAAAGCCGCTTCGAGTTCCTGACGCGATCGCACTTTGGAAATGCCAACAGAAGACCCTAAATTAGCAGGTTTCACAAAGCAGGGATAACCCAAAGCCGCATCAAGGTCATCGCATAATTTCGGGAAAATACAGGGGTTAGACCATACTTGACTACGCCGCACTGCTTGATAACGCACTTGCGGAATTCCCGCCTGAGAAAAAGCCATTTTCATGGCGATTTTATCCATACCAACCGCAGAACCGAGAACTCCCGAACCCACATAAGGCACTTGCATTAAGGTTAACATACCCTGAACTGTGCCATCTTCCCCATTAGGACCGTGAAGAATGGGAAACCAAAGGTCTATATCCTTTACAGTGGCGGGGTCAGGAATGCGATCGCTTGGTATCACTTCCCCTGTCACTGTTAGGGGTTGACCCGACTCTAAAACCGCTTCCGCCTCGGTCCCTCTATGCCACACCCCATTTTTTTCTATATATATGGGGACTACCTCATATTTACTGGGGTTTGGGTCTATAGAGAGTGCATTGGCGATCGCCTTAGCCGAGGTAATGGACACCTCATGCTCTCCCGAACATCCACCAAATAACAGTGCAACCCGGAGTTTTGTCATATTACCCTACAACCTAATTTCCCGATTCACTTTGACACAATCTCTGGAAAAATCCAAGCTAATGGCGGGATATTTTCTGATTTTACCGTGTATGGCAACCAGTATTACGTCAGTTTCTTTCTGATAGTCAACAGAATCTTCCTGAGAGCAGCTTGCTGTTGTCCAAGTGGTTTTTCAATCCATTACGCTCAACCTATAAAGACGTAGTATCTAAAATTTCAATGGTTGGCAAAATCCCAGTTTTATGGTTTTCCAAACCTTCTCTAAAATCCTGCACATTTTCCTTACCTGATTCTTGCAAAGCCTTTAATAGGGTCGCCGTTTCCGTCACTAATTTCTCGACATTAATATCAAAATAACTCGGCTGATAGTAACCCAGGCGAGAAATTCCTTCCCCCATCAAAATAACTGCTCCTTGCCAATTATCATTACTGAGATGATACAGAGAAACAGCAATTTGTAAAATGCCTTGATAAAACCGCTTTTCGGGTTCTCCGGCTTCCATCCAGATAGCTTCTAAAGTATCATGGCAGGCGTAAAATTCCCTTTGATTAAACTCATTAATTCCTTGCCAAAACTCAGGAGGAATATCTTTAACCATTGTCTTATCCTTACCTATAGCACAACCCGCGACATTACATAAATAATATAATCCCCCTGTGAATAAGGGGGAGTTAGAGGGAGTTAGAGGGGGGTAAAATAACTTTTACCTGTTCCCTAGTTACTGGTGATATGGTAGCTCAAACCATGCTTTTTCTGGCTTCTTCTAACACTTCCATCTCAATGGTTTGCTGATCTCCGGCAAAATCATTATCTGGGGTTAAGAAAAGCATACAATGGCACTCTTTGCGTTCCCGCATAGGGATGCAAGGACAATTCCAGAAAGCATCTTTGACCTCTGCCTCTTTATCTTCATAGTGGCGGCAGGGACATAGGGGAGAACCTAAATCATCCTTATGCTTGGCAAGTCCTTCAATCACTACGGCTGTCACTGAAGGTTCCGCACAAAAATAGGTTCCAGTTCGTTTAGCATACTGTTCGGCGAATCGCTTCATCGCCTCTAGGCTTTTGGGAGTGGAGAGTTTTTCGTTGATCTGCTCTGTCATTATGGAAGCACTCTTGACTAAATCCGCTTTTAATATTTTAACCCAAAACCGGATCTTGTTCAAATTCTACCTAGGGCGATCGCCAAGTTTCTCCATGGATCTTAGGCATCCCGTTTAGGTTGGCACTACATATTCACCTCGCAGACGTTGTATAATTTCCCGAAACCGATATCCGTCCTCATCGAGAGATTGCTCAATTTCTGTGGTAGAACTATTAGTTTCAGAAGGTAATGGTTTTTGTTGACCAAACTGGGTCACAGTATTTCGGAGACGATAGGACAAAAACTTACTTACTGCTCGATAAAATCTCAGAGAAAACAAAGCATCCCACTCCAATTTTTCTGATAATTTTTGACGAGGAACCGATAAGACTAAACAAGGTTCTTTGGCGCTAACTGTTGCTGAAGGCATACGACCATCAACAAAAGACATTTCTCCGATAACTTCTCCTATACCGAGTGTAGCCACTTCTCGATTTCCCAAGGCGGCTACTGATGCCACCAATGTACCATCAAGAACGATATAAAGGGCTTCAATTAGCTGACCTTCTGTAATTAAAACCATGCCAGACTCAAGTTGCTGTTGCTGACCATTAGCAATAATCCAGTCCAGGTCACGATCGCTCAATTCTCCCAGAATAGCTAGTGTTTTATTCATAGATCATCACGAAGGTAATTATTAACAATTTAGGATAGCTGCCTAACCAGTTACCACCTCACCCGTGAATCAATTAATTACTACTCCTCACTATTTGGCTGTTTTTGGGCACCCTGACTGCTTTAACTGTTGATAGCCTATCCAGCACCATCAATACAATTGTAGCATAAGCTGCTTACGATACTGAGGGATAAGTGGATGATCTGGTCCGAGAAGGTCAAACACTGCGATCATAGCTTTTCTAGCGCCATCTTCGCGATATTTACGACTAATGCCGACAATCTTTAGAAATAATGAAAGACCCGCGTCATATTCCTCATTAATGATATGCTGGCAGGCTTGAGCATAAAGCTGTTCTATTTCGGTTTCTCCAGGGTTTTCAGCAGCGGCTCGAAATTCAATCAATTTTTCGACAGCACGCGCCTTAGCATGAAACTCTCGGTTATCGGGTCTAATAGTTGCCAACATTTTTTGGGCGGCTTCAATTTCATTAACGGAAATCAGAAACTGAGCAGCTTTAATAATTAGTTCGGGATGATTGGGATATTTCTCAAACAAAAAATCAAACAAATTTTTAGCTTGTTTGAGATTACCGGAATTAGTAGCATTATCAATAGCCGACAATCCATTTTCTAACTCTGATTTAAGGTTAAAACCCGCCAATAATTGCCGCAGTTGCGGTTCAGCGATCGCCCCCACAAAACCAGGTTTAACCTCTGCTTTGGTAACCATACGAACATCAGGAACCCCCTCAATACCATATTGACTAGCCAATTCAGGATTATGATCTACATCGACCTTGGCTAAGATAAAATCGTATTCGGTGGTCAGTCGCTCTAGTATGGGTTTCATGATTTGACAAGGGCCGCACCAGGTGGCAAAAAAATCGACCATCACCAATTTTTCCCAAGATTTATCAATAACTTCTGCCTGAAAATTATCCTGATTAACGTCAATGGCATATCCCATATTAACCTATCTCCTGTTGCTGATATAGATACTAATTTATCCCAATTTACCAACTATTGTGACAACATTTCAAGTACCATATTAGCCAATTTTTGAGAGGCTCCAGGTTGTCCCCGGACTTGTCGCAAGCGATCGCGAATAGTTTGGAGACGGTGGGGGTTTTGCAAATATTCCAAAATGCGATCGCCAATAAATTCTGGTTGTAGCCTCCCCAAAAATTCCGGGACTATTTCGGCTCCGGCCCAAATATTCGGCCAAGCCAATAATTTACCAGTACGTTGTATATACGATAGTGCTAGGCTATTAATTCCCTTAGCCAGGAAGCCACCAACACCAGGTAAATTGGCTAAAATCCCTGGGATACCATCCCACGCACGCATAGCATCAAGTTGATAACTAGGAAGCAAAACCACCATAGGTATAGCTAAAGCACCCAATTCCGCAGTATTAGCCCCCACGGTGGTGACAGCGAAACAGCAGCGGGAAAGTAGGGGATAAGCGGGGTTTTGAGTATACAGACTCACGTTTAAGCCAGTTTTGGTTTGTAGGATAAATTGATCACCTATCTGTTGGAGATCCGCCGCCACACCGGGGAAATAACTAAGGATGGGGTTATATTCAGGATTAGCCAGTTGTGCAATGGTAGAGACCTCGACCGTGGGAGCGACAGGAATGATAAATTGAGTTTGAGGGCGGCGCTGGTGGATATATTGAGCGATCGCCAAAGTCAAAGGCACACCCTGAACCAGTTTAGCCATTTTCGAGCCAGGAAGCAGAGCGATAAGTTCGGTCAGAGGTGGCTGTAGCAGCGAGTAAGGCTGGATTGGCTCCTGGGTGGGGGGGGAAACATCAGCCATCAAGTCGCCTATAACAGTGCATTTTGAGGCGTATAAGTGAGGTATACGGCTAATGGTTTCGGGTTTCATGACGGCAAATTTGTCAATCCATCGCCACCAACGGATATCCCATTCTGCGTAAACTATACTTTGATATGCCAGGCGGCGGGCAATAATCGGGGTAAAGGCTTGGTCGCCGCCCAAAAATAAGACTAAACCCTTTTCTCGCCAATCCCAATTTTGGGCAGTTTTTCCTGAGAGTAAAAATTTCCAGAAGTGTTGGGGACCCTGAATGCGGTCAATGGCTAAAAGCGATCGCCCGATTTCTACTTCGTTACCGGTAGCGTTAGGACAAGGTGATAGAATCAGGGAGGTTCTCAGATCCAGATGGCTATTTTGAGATCTAATAGCTTCTAGGACTGGTCGCACCCAGGTAGTTAGTTCTCCCGGACCGTTGGAGAGGATAAGGATATCGGCGGCTGTGGACATTGGTAGGGCGATCGCTTAGTTATCATGATTGAGTATTATCTAATTTTCCCCTAGAAACCAGGTTTCTGATAACCTCTAATAAGTGCTATGAACCGTAATACCAGTGGAAAGTCAACCGGAACACCCTAACCCCCTCAGTCACTCTTCAGACTGGCGTTGGCCATGGTGGCCCTTAGTCCCCCTCTACCCATTTAGTCAGCGTCGGACTATTCGCCGGGAAGTAGTCAGCGATCGCATTTGGACTTTTGAACAGGTCCAAGGTATTCTGTATGTGGTGGTTCCCATTCGCATGACCGTCATTCGGTTGGATATGGGGGGATTATTAGTTTATGCTCCTGTGGCTCCTACTCCTGAATGTATTAGACTGGTGAATGAGTTAGTAGCTGAATATGGAGAGGTGCGCTATATTATCCTCCCCACCACCTCCGGTCTTGAGCATAAAGTGTTTGTCGGTCCCTTTGCGCGGAAGTTTCCGAAAGCTCAGGTTTTTGTGGCTCCAGATCAATGGAGTTATCCGTTAAAATTACCCCTAAGTTGGTTAGGTTTACCCCCGAAACGTACCCATATTTTACCAGCAGATTGTTCTGAGACTCCGTTTTCCCGCGAGTTTAGTTATGCGATTTTAGGCCCGATTGATTTGGGATTAGGAACCTTTGAGGAAGTCGCCTTTTTCCATTGGCGATCGCAAACTTTATTACTGACAGATACGATAATTTCTATTCCCGAAAAACCCCCAGCCATAGTGGAACTAGATGCCTATCCTCTGTTATTCCACGCGCGAGATAATGCCTTTCAAACGGTGGCAGATCACCCGACCACCCGCCAAAAAGGATGGCAGCGAATCACCCTATTTTCCCTGTATTTCCAACCAGATACATTAGAGCCAGTGCCATTCAAAGAAGCTCTCCGTGATGCTTTAAAAGCAAGCGATCGCTCTCGAAAAGCCTATTTTGGTTTATTTCCCTTCCAGTGGCGATCGGGCTGGGAAGAAGCCTTTAACACCCTCCGAAGAGACGGCAATATATTAGTGGCTCCCATTCTGCAAACCCTGATCTTGAATCGTTCGCCACAACTGACCCTCGCCTGGGCGGATCGTGTTTGCGAGTGGAATTTTAACCGGATTATTCCCTGCCATTTTGACGCACCGATAACAGCCACCCCCCCGGCTTTTCGGCAGGCTTTCAGCTTCCTAGAATCCCAGGAAGCGCCGCCAAATGGTTATTTAGGCAGTTCCAGTCATCCCCTCCCCGCCGGAGATTTTACCATCCTCCAAAATATAGATAAACGCCTAAACCAATGGGGAATTACTCCCCCACCAGCATCAGCCAAAATCCGTTAAATTTATCTAATAGCTAACCCTGATATTGGTCAAATCTCATCAGGATCTGAATGCCTAAGCATACCTATAACTCCGATATAACTCGGATGCGATCGCCACATCCCAGATTAATATATGACTGTGACATTCCCCGACCCCCAGAAACCCGGTTTCAGACTTGACTGAGTTTTGGGGAGGGTGGGGAGGGAAAAGGAGAGAACGGAACCGTATTTGTGAGTGATAAATGTGCTAAAATCAAATCATAACAGACATAAAAATGTTGGGTTACTTTTGCCCAGGTAGCATTGGTATGACATATTTTGAGGTAAGACAATGAAGGCATTTGAGGTATTGGGAAAAGTCAATCATCAGGGTCACATTTTGCTAGATGAACCTTTAGAAGTTAAACCTGATATTCGGGTCAAAGTTATCGTTTTGATATCTGATGAAGATGAATTGGATGCTGACGATACTCCGGTTGAGGAAATTCAAGCCAGTTTAATCCGAGCGTTGCAAGATGCTCAAGCCGGAAGAAGAATTCCCCTAGAACAAATGTGGGAGGGAATTGATGCCGAATAATCCTGAATTAGTGAACATTTATTTCACACCTGAATATCGTGATAACCTCAAAAAATTAGCCAAAAAATATCGAAATATTCGCTCTGATACTCAGGGGTTAATAGAGGAACTCCAAAAAGGCTCGGTGTTAGGCGATCGCCTTTCGGGTTTTGGTGATCATCTTTATGTTTACAAGGTCAGAGCTAAAAATAGTAATATCCAAAAAGGCAAAAGTGCTGGATATCGCATTATTTATTTACTGGAATCAGAAACCAGCATTTTGTTATTGACGATTTATAGTAAATCGGAGCAGGAAGATATTACTAAGGAGCAAATTAAAAGTATTTTAGATAATTTTCATCAAGCATAGTAAAGTGGGTGGGGTTCAAGAAATCGGTTTTCTTACAGCATCTATATCTGGTTCAATAAGATTTAAGCAATCAACCTATTTTCTGAGTCTCTGTGTAGTCAAGAAACAGGGTTGATAAAATCCCTTAAATTTATCTAATAGCTAACCCTGATATTGGTCAAATCTCATCAGGATCTGAATGCCTAAGCATACCTATAACTCCGATATAACTCGGATGCGATCGCCACATCCCAGATTAATATATGACTGTGACATTCCCCGACCCCCAGAAACCCGGTTTCTTTGGGGTAAAATGGGGATGGTATTCTCTACCCGGTGTGTGGCGATGGATGAAAAGCGATCGCAGTCTTATCTCTCGCTGATTCAAGAACGCCTCAACGTTCAGGGCAGGGACTAAAATACTAGGGTGTGTAGGAACACTCAGTCGTCAGTAGAAACTGAGACTCTAAACTTGCCCACCAATCCTTGACTGGAGATAGATGTCTGGTATGCGTATTTACCTAGACACAAGCGTTTTAAATCGTCCCTTTGACGATCAATCACAGGTCTAAATATTTTTAGAAACCCAGGCGTTTCTTCTAATTCTAACCCTGATTGAAAGTCAGAAAATTGCTCTGGTCAGTTCCAGTGTTTTAGACTATGAAAATAGTCGTAACTCTCGTCTTGAGCGTGCCAATGCTGTCAATCTCTGGCTTAGTTTGTCCAAGACCTATCAGAAACTGACACCTGAGATTCGCCTTCGAGCAAAAGCACTGGAAGAGATGGGTGTTAAGTCTTTAGATGCTTTACACATTGCCAGCGCGGAAGCGTCTGGGAGTGATTATTTTCTCACCTGCGATAAACGTCTGATTAATCGCTGCCAAGCCCTAGATTTACCAGTTATGAATCCCACCTATTTGATCACGGAGGTTGATTATGAAGGTTAATTTACCAAAAGAACGACAAGTTATCGAAGAGGCGCTAAAAATCCTATCCGCTCACATGGAACCTGTCAAATTTGCTAGATTTGTTGTGGCTTGTCAACTGGGGTCAGGCGATTATTTGTTGATTAAAGATGATACCTTTGCGGATGAAACAGTGGATAGTTTATATGACAAAATTCGGGATTTTGAGCAGGAACAAACTTGAGGTAGCGTTTACAAATGGGTGTTAACTATCCAGTTTCTGGGACAAGTTTTGTTAAAAATGAGTCGGTGGAAGCAACCCGGTTTCTGGATTGTGGTGTAAAATGGGGATGGTATTCTCTACCCCCTGTGTGGCGATGGATGAACACGGAGTGCAGTCTTATCTCTCGCGGATTCAAGAACTCGTTACCTTTGCCAAGCGGCTGCTGGGGAATGAATGTCTTTTGAAATGATGAGGTGATGGTAGATGCAAGAAATTAACATACAAATTTCCATCGAATTAATTGAGCAAGGTGAGACGGCAGTTTTAGAACAAATTGCCATGCAACTTTACGAAAATAAGGTGTTTACCTTTAGTCAAGCCCGTCGGTTGTTGAATTATTCCCTGTGGGAGTTTCAAAAACTGTTGGGAGAAAATCATGTTGTTCGGCAATACGACCAAGATGATTTAGCAGAGGATATCGAAGCGATTAAATCAGGATTGTGGGATGGTTAAAGTCATTTAAAATGCTATTGATTAATTTTGCAAGTATTAGTCGCTATATCTCTCAGTTTAGATTCCAACAGATTCTCTCAGAGAGGGGCATCAATATTCATTACGATTTGGAGGAATTGCAGGAGGATATACAGCATTTAACGGCTAAGGGATGGCTATGATTGTCGTGAGTGATACTTCTCCTTTAAGTGGGTTGGCATTGGAAGTGAAAGCAGAAGAATTATTGATTGATGAACGGTTAGGACGAAGGGAAGCAATCAATTTGGGGTTGTCGATTACGGGATTATTAGGAATTTGGCTAGTGGCAAAGCGTCGGGGTTTGATTCCTCAGATTAGACCGATTATGGCTCGTTTAATCTGGGAGGCTAATTTTCGGATTGGCTCAAATTTATATACAGAGGTTTTAGCGGCTGCTGGGGAATGATAAAGTGATAAAAATCTGCGTTTGGGGTGGGGGAAAAGAAAACGGGTTTCTAGCCAAGTCTCTGTTCTTTTACAAATATTTTCTAAAGAAACCCGGTTTCTGGGAGGTTTCTGGGAGGTTTGTGAGTCTCGGTGGAGGGTGGTTTGAGATGAACTAAGAAAGTATTTTTACTTCATATTGCTCAAACATACCATCTCCTGATACCAAGGTTAAACCTTCAGATTTGGCTTGGGAAATCAATAATCGGTCGAACGGATCTCGATGATGGAAGGGTAACGTTTGTAATATCAATAAGTGCGAAAGCTGAATGGGGAGAATTTGAATACCGCTGGGAAGGATAAAATTGATTACAATTTGTTCTAGTGGGATTGCCAGTTCGAGTTTACCGAGGCTGGTTTTAATGGTTATTTCCCAGAGGCTAACAATACTTAGGTGCAAAGTGTTGCTTTCATCCTCGATCGCTTGCCTTGCGGTTTGGCTAAGATTTGGGTTGCCTTCTATCAGCCAAATCAAGATATGTGTATCTAATAATAATCTCATTACATATACTCAGCAAAATCATCAAGGGGGGCGTCAAAGTCTTCGGCAATCTTGATTTTGCCCTGCATACAACCAAATAAATTTTTACGGCTGATTTTTGGCTCTACAAATAGGTTTGGCTGTTGTTGCCACTGGGTAATTAAGTAGGAGACGAGTTGCAACTGCTCTTGGCGATCGAGTTGGGTGACTTCTGCTAAGACTTTTTCTAGGAGGGGACTCATCATTTACCTCAACTTGGGTATTTCTTTGATTATACTATTTTGGGAGGGGAAAGGGGAAAAAGTCTGGGAAAAGAAACCGGATTTCTCGCCAAGTCTCTGTTTTTTAACAAAAATTTAACAAAGAAACCCGGTTTCTCAGTTATGGGGATGGGGTAAAATGGAGATACTATCCTGAAGCTGTTGCATCATGGTAACCACCGAAACTGAAATCTTAGCGATTCTGCGTAACCTCCCCCAACCCGCCCTGGAAGAAGCTAAAATCTTCTTAGACTTTTTAGCTTGGCGGTATCAAAATACCTCAGCCAAAGGAGCAACGTTAATCGCAAATCTGCGGGGAAAAGCCACAGGGGATATGACCACTGATGAGATTCTGAATTTAACGCGGGGTGAGGAATGACGGATTTCCTCGTAGATAGTAATGTAATTCTGGATGTATTAACTGAAGATTCCCATTGGTTTGACGGGTCAGCCGCGCAACTAGCTGATTGCGCCGAAAGCGGATTCAAGAACTCGTTACCTTTGCCAATGGGATGGAGTTGTCTGGGATGGGGGAACTATCTCGGTAATGGTGTGAAACCCAAATAAAATCTCTATTGTTACCCAGGAAATCACCATGAATATTAGGCAATTGATTGATTTCGCCGACCCGGTTAATTTATGAGGAAAAATAGTCATGAAAGGAATTCAATTTGTGGTGAATGAAGCCGGAGAAAAACAGGCAGTATTAATTGATTTGGCTGAGTGGGGTGAGTTATGGGAAGATTTCTATGATGTGTTGGTGGCTCATGCTCGTGAGCAGGAGGAGGAGGTGTCTTGGGAGGAGTTAAAACAAGACATCCAGGCAGAAGCGAATCGCAAATGAAGGGTATGCTGTCCGGTTTAAGAAGTCGGCGGCTGGGGTGGTTCGGATTGTGCGCGTGAGGCATCGTCGGGATGTCTATCGGAGTTGATTTAAGGATGCCGATTAGTCTCAAGTCACAAGGGGATGGCAGGCGGGAAAAGAAACCGGGTTTCTAGCAGCATCTGGTGTTTCTTCACAAATATTTAAGAAAAAAATTGGGTTTCTCAGTCGCGGGGATGGTGTAAAATGGGGGTGCTATCCTGAGCTATTGCGTTGCAATTGATGATTAATGATTGAGGGAAAACGTTGTTGTGAGGATTATTGCTCGCAGTACATTACGAGAGTTTTGGCAGTTGCACGCCGATGCTGAACAACCATTAAAGGCTTGGTTTCAGGATGTCCGTAGCATGAACTGGACAAGCCCAGCAGATATTAAAGCGATTTATGGTAATGCCAGTATTCTTCCTAATAATCGGGTGGTTTTTAATATAAAAGGAAACAATTACCGGATAATTGTTCATGTTCGT
This sequence comes from Limnospira sp. PMC 1279.21, assembly GCF_032349615.1. NCBI lineage: Bacteria > Bacillati > Cyanobacteriota > Cyanophyceae > Oscillatoriales > Sirenicapillariaceae > Limnospira > Limnospira sp. PMC 1279.21. The sequence goes on from NZ_JARPLU010000002.1 coordinate 16,949, forward strand.
TATGATTTGGGGATTGTCTTTATTCGCTTTATTGGTACTCATAAGGACTATGATAATATTGATGCAACCACGATTTAAAGAGGTGAAACCCATGAAATTAAAACCCATTAAAACTGAGGCGGATTATCGTGAAGCTTTAGCAGAGGTTGAACGGTTATTTGATGCGCCTATAAATACGGATGATGGGGATAGGCTTGAGGTTCTGACAGCCCTGATTGAAGTCTATGAAGAACAACATCATCCCATTGAGTTACCATCACCTTATGAGGCTATTTTATACTATCTGGAAAGTCGCCAGCTACCTGTTTTAAGTTTTATTGATGGATTGAAGCGGCGCGGGGTAAGTGAGCAGGTGATTCAAGAGGCTTTAAATGAATCGATAATGGAGAATTGAGGAAAAGGAGCAAATTTCAGGGCTAGTCTGCGGGGAAAAGCCACGGGTCTTCTATAGGGTGGGATTGGTTGCAGGGAATACAAAATTGTAGAGGCGAAAAATTTTTCGCCCCTACCGCAACGGGTGTAATCTGCTATCAATTTTACTTATCATCTTGAACCCAGAACACCCTTGATTACTTAGATTAAACCGATTATGGATAGTTTAATCTGGGAGGCTAATTTTCGGATTGGGACAAATTTATATAGAGAGGTTTTAGCGGCTGCTGGGGAATAATAAAGTGATAAAAATCTGCGTTTGGGGTGGGGGAAAAGAAACCGGGTTTCTAGCAGTATCTCTGTTTATTCACAAAAATTTAAGAAAGAAACCCGGTTTCTCAGTGGCGGGGATGGGGTAAAATGGTGATGGTATTCTCTACCCGGTGTGTGGCTATGGATGAAAAGCGATCGCAGTCTTATCTCTCGCGGATTCGAGAACTCCTTACCTAGATACTTGGCGGATGATGCGGTTAAGCTACCATTGATCAGCTTTGGGAGAGCGGTTAATCATTGTTCTCGATCAACCTTTTGGGCTAGGGATGAATATTGTGTAATGAAACATCAAAATTTATCGGAAATTATCGAGTTAATTAAAAGTTGGTTTGGGGTACATTATGGCGATCGCGTGAGTCAAATTGTCTTATATGGTTCTCAGGCGAGAGGGGAAGCCAAACCTGATTCTGATATTGATATATTGATTGTTCTGAGGCAGGGTTTTGATTATGCTCAAGAAATTGAGAGGACGAGTGAGTTTATTCAGGAATTATCTTTAACGTATGATACGGTTATTTCCCGTGCTTTTATTTCGGATTTTCGGTTTAATCATGAAAAAAGTCCTTTTTTACTGAATGTTCATCGAGAGGGAATTGATTTATCAAGGATGAACAGCGGTTATTGTTGGAGAAGGCGCGGCGGAGTTTAGTGGGGGCAAGTTTATTGTTAGAAAATAACCTGGCTGAACTGTCAATGTCTCGTGCCTATTATGCGATGTTTTATGTGGCTTGTGCATTTTTGCTCGGTAAGGATTTAAGTTTTTCGAGCCATTCTGCTGTCATCAGTGCTTTTGGTCGGGAATTTGCCAAGGATAATCAAAGTTTTCGAGAATTTCACAGATATTTGATTGATGCCCAGGATTTGCGAAACCGTAGTGATTATGATTTAGATGTTGGCATTGGTGCATCTGAGGTGAGGGTACAGATTCAAATAGCTGAAAGTTTCATGGATTTTTTTGAGAATTATCAGGAGGGTTAAAGGGCAAGAAACTGGGTTTTTGAGATAATTTAGGGGTAAAATGAGAGAATGAGCGCAACCAGGTTTCTCCGTTAGGGGGGGAGAAGTGAGGGATGCAAGAAACCCTGTTTCAAGATGGTAAGGAAAAATTTAACAAAGAAACCCGGTTTCTCAGTGGCGGGGATGGGGTAAAATGGGGGTAATATCCTGAAATGCACCATGCTAACCACCGAAGAGGTAAAATCAAGATTATGAGTCTAGTGATTTCCGCAGACATTGTTAAGGCTAGTGGACTTTCTGAACAAGAGTTAATTATCGAGTTGGTATTATTGCTGTTTCAGCAGGAAAAAATTAGCTTGGGTAAGGCAGCCGAGTTACTGAATATCTCGCAGGTTAGATTCCAACAGATTCTCTCAGAGAAGGGCATTAATATTCATTACGATGTGGAGGAATTGCAGGAGGATATCCAGCATTTAACGGCCAAGGGATGGCTATGATTGTTGTGAGTGATACTTCTCCTGTAAGTGGGTTGGCATTGGAAGTGAAAGCAGAAGAATTATTGATTAATGAACGGTTAGGACGAAGGGAAGCAATCAATTTGTGGTTGTCGATTACCGGATTATTAGGAATTTTGCTAGTGGCAAAGCGTCGGAGTTTGATTCCTCAGATTAGACCGATTATGGATAGTTTAATCTGGGAGGCTAATTTTCGGATTGGCTCAAATTTATATAGAGAGGTTTTAGCGGCTGCTGGGGAATGATAAAGTGATAAAAATCTGCGTTTGGGGTGGGGGCAAAGAAACCGGGTTTCTAGCAGCATATGGTGTTTCTTCACAAAAATTTAACAAAGAAACCGGATTTCTCAGTCGCCGGGATGGGGTAAAATCGGGATGGTATTCCTTACCCCGTGTGTGGCTATGGATGAAAAGCGATCGCCCTAAATTAGATCCCAACACCAGTTTACTGAACTTAACTCAAAGACCGCCTAGTGTGGGCAATTGTCACTCAATTCAAACACCGATGGGCGATTATTGGGCCGTCCTTAAGAACGCACTGTAATCTGTAGTGTCAGATTTAACCCCCAATTACCCGCCACAGCCACTAGCCATTGACGATGCCAATTATCCATGATAGGATTAAATGATGTAAGGCACATATAGTTTTCAAGGATTTGGGGTTATGCACCTCAATCTCATGCCCTCTCGCCTAGATCCAAATGGAGGTTTGTCTTGAGATCTAGCAATTTCATGTGCTTCACAACTATTAGATGTGCCTTTATTAAGCCTTTTAAGCAACATGAGGCAATCAGCATGACTGAAAGTTCATCAGACAAGCTCAACCAACTGTATAGCGAAATGTTAGTGCTTCTTCAAAAGGAAGAAAAAATGCGTCAGGAAACTGAAAAGCTTCTGGCAAAAGCAAAAAAAATGATAGATCCGAGGAATGAATTTAATAAATGGCTTAAATCTTCGGAGGGAAAGGATTGGAAAAAAAAGCAATTTGAGTATCAAAACGGCAAGTGTGCTTCCTGTGGTGAAACACTAAGATTTGCTGATGCTGAAGTCCATCATGTACTTTCATTGAAAGAAGGTGGAAAAACTGCTAATAAACCAGAAAATTTTAAATTGCTACATCCAAACTGCAATCGTAAAATTGGAAGTAAATTTGTTAATTTGGATTGAGGTACTAGAGGATTAAATCATGACAAGCAAACAAGAATTAATCAAACAAGTTGCCCAACGTATTAGCTGGAGTCAAGCTGATGTAAAGAGGGCATTGGAAGGTTATGGAAATGTTGAAACGGAAGAGGATGTAATTGCTTGCTGCCTTCATTATGCGGGGCCGGAATTGAAAAAGCGTAATTCTCAAATTGGCTCCATGAAAAGAGTTGACAAGCAACAAAAATCAACGATTGAATCTTTAATCAAACAGATAAACAAGGTGGAAGAATTTTATAAGAATGACATGGTTCCCAATTTAAGGCAAACAATCGATGCACAAGCAGAGAGGATTGCAGACCTGCTAAAAGATGTCGGAAAAATAATCAACATAAAATAGAGGTAGAACGCCCATGAATACTGAAAACCAAAAAATAACCCGTCTACATTTAAAGTCTCTAGGACTGACAGATTATTTGGTTCGAGAAATTGTCAAGGAATTGCCTTCCGAAAAGGAAAATTTATACAATATCTATTCTGTTTCTGATGTTCAAAAGTCCATACAACAGAAATTAAACAATCCTCGGACCAAAGATACAAGCCGGAAAAAATTAGCAGTAGTATTGGAGTGGTTAGATGGCAAATCTAATGTAATTGAAGTTGATTTTCTGAAAAATTTGACACCGGATCAACGATTAGAATTTTTATATAAACGCAATCATGAACTATTTGAAAAAGAGAAGGAAATAAATCAAGAAACGGATGAATTATTAAGAAAAGCACGCCAAATGATAGCGAAATAATAGGCGTCGCACATGTGCGTTAGGATTCAATAGCGAGCGGACAATATCGAGGAGGCGATCGCCTGCTACCGAGCCGCCCTAGAAGTCTACACCCCCTCATCCTTCCCCCTAGACTGTCTCAGAACCGGACAAGGCCTCGGCAACCTCGGCTACACCCTCCAAAACTGGGAAATCGCCATCGAAGGCTACAACCAAGCCATCCTAGCCATCGAACAAAGCCGCTACTGGGCCACCTCCGAAGCCACCAAACGGGAACTCATCGCCAACTCCCTCGATATCTATCAAAAAATGGTGCAAGCCTGCATCAACCACCAAGACTACCCCCAAGCCTTGCTCACTGTCGAACGCAGTAAATCCCGCACCCTCATCGAACTCCTCGACAGCGCCCACCTCTACCCCAAAAACGCCACGGACGCACAAAAACAACGCATCAGCGACTTGCGCCGTCAAATCGCCATGTACCAACAACAACTCGCCTACCCCTCCAGCAACACCCCCACCACCGAAAACAACCCCAACCAACCCTCACCGGAAACCCTCATCCGCCAACAACTCCAAGCCGCTAACCAGCAATTCCAAGACTTGCTCACCGAACTCGACGACCCCAACTTTACCCTCACCCAACAAGTCCCCCCGCAACTCCCCGACTTGCGCCGCCTCCTCCCCCCTCAAACCGCCCTCATCGAGTGGTATCTCCCCACGGAAGCCGACTCCGGGTTTTACGCCTTCCTCGTCACCCGCGAAAACGACCAAATCCAGATTACCCCCCACCCCTTCAACGCCACAGACCGCCAACACCTGGACCAAGCCATCAGCGACTACCGCAGCGACTACGGACAACCCTCCTGGAATCAGCAACTCCCCCAACGCCTGGAAACCCTCAGCGCCGCCTTGCAACTCCCCCGCCTTCTGGGTGACTTATCCCAGATTAAACAGCTTATCCTGATTCCCCACCGGGAACTGCACCTCATCCCCCTCCACGCGCTCCCCGTCCCCTCTTCTCCCCTCTCCCGCGCTGGGAGAGGGGCTGGGGGTGAGGGCAAACCCCTACAAGACGGGTTCCCCGTGCAATATGCCCCCAGTTGTCAAATTCTCAACACCCTCCAGCAGCGTCCCCCCCTCAACCGGGAAACCGTCCCCTTTTTCGCGATTCAAAACCCGACCGAAGACCTGAACTATGCCGAGTGGGAGGTGGAACTATTATTGCGCCAATTCAGCCCCCATCAAGTCTTGCGTCGCGACAAAGCTACCCAGGAGAATTTAAGCCAACCCCAGACCCAAACCTTCCTGGAACAGAGTCACGCGGTCCACTTTGGCTGTCACGGTGAATTTGACCCGGACAACCCCCTCAACGCCTATCTGAGACTGGCTAATCAGGAAAAGCTGACGTTTCTGGATATTTTCAACGGTCTTAATATTCCCCTCTGTCGCCTGCTGGTGCTGTCGGCTTGCAAAACGGGCTTGGTGGAAACCTCCCACACGGATGATTATGTGGGATTATCCAGTGCGTTTTTCTACGCCGGAGCGCGAACGGTGGTCGCCAGTCTCTGGAATGTGGATGAACTGGCGGCGACTCTGGTGACGCTGCGCCTCTATCAAATTTTACCGGATTATCCCTCGGTGACAGTGGCTTTGCAAGCGGCTCAAACTTGGTTGCGGGGGGTATCTTGTGATGATATTCTCGACTGGCTAAAACATGAGCAGAAGGCGACCCCGGAGGAAGTGGAAGAAGTGGAAGACCGTTTGATTTTATTTGATGACCCCCCGTTTGCGGAGGCTTGTTATTGGTCTGCGTTTACGGCAACGGGTTTATAATGGGGTGGGTTGAGTGATGATGAGGTTAGACGATGCCGACTTGATGTGGCGCAGGCGGTGGGGGCGTTTTTAGGGGTAACGCAGCCATCCCATAGCGAGATAACCCCCGGCGAATACGACACCTTTTTGCCAGAATAACTTTCCTTGACTTAGCCTGAATGTCTTGCCATAATTAATAAAGTAAAGTTGTGGTGGTACTCCCATGCCCCAAGTAGTTCTAGATCCACAAGTAAAGACTGAGATAGATCGTCTTGCTCAAGTCAGGCAAGTTGACTCGGAACTGTTGGAGCAGTTTGCCTATTTCGTTCTGGAGATATCACAGCAAAAGTCAAGCAAGAAAGCTCAGTCGCTGAAGACTGATGAGCTAAAAAAAGCTATTTATGAGCGGTTTGGCGTGAACAATACATCAGAGTTGAAAAAATCTGGTGGTTTCAGGATGGCGACTGATGGTATGGACTCGTTAGACTTCCGCTTAAAACCAACCTGGGAAACACTCTATCGAAAGTTTGTAGGTATCCTTCCCCATGAGCAAAGCCAGGAAGGATATGGTTGTATTAATGGAATTGATATCTTTAAATACTTTAAACCCTGGCAGGTATTTGGACTAGATCCCAAAACTGCTACCAAGAATGATGTTAAAGCTGCCTACTATCAATTATCAAAAATTTATCATCCAGACAATTTAGTGACGGGTGACAGAGCTATTTTTGAGCAGGTCGAAAATATGTACAAGAGTATAATTGCTGGATTCTGAAGATGCCTTTTGATAAAGAAGTTTTCTATATTGAAGAAATAAAGCTGGCTGAGGCTTTAGGGCTAAATCAACAAAGTTTAGACGAAATAGTGGATTTTTTACAGGCATCTGCTGATGAAAGTATTCAACTCAAAGAATGGTTGCATTTTGCAATACAAAATTATGTAAATAAACAACCGATTCGGATATTTTCTCGGGAAGGAGCTTTGGCTATTGCCAGTTATCTGGATTTGAGAGGTGATGCCACTAAAATTGCCCTAAACGGAGTTATTGCCTTACTATAGCCTCAATCAAATAGATGGCAAGATTCGTAGAGCAGTGTATGAAAATAGTTCTTCTTTAGTTTATAGAAATAAACGTCACTGGCTTAGTCGAGAAGATGTAGTGAAGATATTTATGACGACTTCATCAAGGTTAATCCGGGCGTTTGGAGATATTCAAAGGTCGGATTTTCCCATGAGAATAAATATAGATTTTGAAGATTATGACGGACTGAGATTCTTCTCGTTGTCTGGCTTAGAAAAACTCAGTATAGAATTGTCCTTAAAATTGCGTTCAGAAGAGAGGCGTGATTATTGTAAACGGGTGCGTGAAGTTGCTCCTCCGGTATTAAAATTTCTGGCGATCGCACCTTCTCCAGAGCCAAAACAGATTGAGCAAGCTATGAACTTCGCCAAAAATAGAGATAAAAAAACTTGTCAGGTGACGGGTGTTGTTAGAGATAAGTATAACCAACGGATTGAACTGGTTGGTCATCATCTTTATGACAAAAAAACATATCATTTTCTCAGCGCCGTTCCAGATAACATCTTAACAATTGACAAAAAACTACATGAAGATTTTCATCAATGGAATGGAGGAACCCAAGAAACTTGTACAATTGATGATTTCATTGATTATGTGGAGTGGCGCTATCCAGAAAAGCATGAATTAATCTTAACCTTGCATAATAAGCAAATAGATCTCAGGTTAAAATTGGCTAAATTCCAACGGACATTACCGGAAAGTAGAGATTAAAGTTCTGGTATTCTTGACTGGCTCAACTATGACTTGAAGGCGACGGCGAAATGGAAGAAGTGGAAGACCGTTTGAGTTTATTTGATGACCCCCCCTTTGCGGAGGCTTGTTATGGGTCAGACTTGACGGCGAAGGGTTATAATAGGGGAGAATTGAGCCATGATGAGGTCGAACCATGATGCCAACATCTGAAAATGAACGGATTGTGCGGGCTTTTTTACTGCTTCTGCATCGAGAAAGCAAAAAACCCGAGAGTGCGATTATTCCCCCCACGGCTTGGGAAACTTTGGACGAACTGAAAGCCAACCTCGCCTCAGCTAATGATGATATTAAAACTATAGCACGAGCGATCGCAAAATGGTGTAAAAACCACCAATATCGTGAAATCCTCAAAGCACTCCAACCCGTCCGAGGTGATGCGATCGATGAGTATGAAGACCCAGATGATGTGGCAACGGAGGAAGAAATTAAATTGACTAACTTATCAACTCGATTTGTGCAGGAAACTATCGATAAATCTCAACAGCAGCACCAGCAGCAATCATCATGAAAGATAAGGTTATTTATGCCCCAGAAATCCGCTTGTTTACCTATCATTTAAAAATCCTAAGTACCACCAACCTACAAGACACGGATCAGGATTTGCCTCTCAGGTCAATGATTGTTTATTATCTCCAGTTATTGGCAGATTATGGGTTGGTGGATTCTCTGGTGAAAAACTTACAAAAAGAGATTTTATCCCCGTGGGCAATTCTTGATAATTGGTTTCAGTATATTCAGACAATTAGGGGACTTGTATGGTGGATTAAACTGAGAATAATTGTCCTGGAAATTCTGATTGATTGGCATAATTATCTGAGTGGAAAGACCCTAGAAGATGTCATCCAGGAATATCTATTTAGGTCGGATTTTGATTATTTAACTAATGGCAATAATCTATTTTTTCAAATCATAAATAATCCGGGCAAGATAGGGATTCAACGAGTTAATTTACCGCCCAAATATCGGGGATTTTTTTATCCTCAATATCTGAATGATAGCTATAGTTTTTTATTGCACCTCTTCCATCCCCAAAAACTGGGAAAAGATGGGGTAAAATTCTCAGATATTGCGAAATTAAGCCCCCCAAAGTCATTTTTTGCGGGAACGTCAACAAGCCTAGATGAACCGCTGCAAACTCATCTCAAACACGCCTCTTGGGGAACAACGATGCTGTTTAGTGGTTTTATTGACTCTCGCCCAGGGACTTTGGAGGAGGGGAAAAAATTAGCCGATGAACTATTACAAAACCTGTTAAAACCAGACCCGAAAAAACCAGCGCCGCCTTTCTGGGCTAGTCGAGAGTTTTTGGGGGGATTTCTGTATGAATATCAGGATATTTATAGTCTCCATCCCTACGGAAAGATTATGATTTTGCTGCTATTTTCGGAGGAGAGTAAAGAGAAAATTAATGGGGTTCAGTGGTGGTTACCGGAGTTGTTTTTTTATGAGCGCAAGATTTGCCAAAATTACATAGACAGTCGGGGGGAATATAGTAAGGCTAATCAGGATATTAAAACGATAGAAAAGACGATTCGGACTTTTCCGCCTAATATTGCGACGGATGTTCCGCCGGATTTGTCGGAGGAAGAGTTAAGGTCTTTGAAAAAGGAAATTAAGAATTTGTTGGATTTATCGTTGCGGTATTCTCAACGAATGCGGAGTTTGGTGACGTTTGAGAATACGATCGCCATTAATCGGAATAATTATCTTAATACTCTCACCCGCATGGAGGTCAAAAGTAACAGTGATTTGACGGGTTGGCGGGATAAAGCCAATCATATTTTTGGCACATTTCAGGAACAAATAAAAGCGGATTTGGTTTATCTGCAACAAGGAGAACGCCTGTTAGATACCGCAATTAACACGATTCGCGGTTTGGTGGAAATTGACCAAGCGGAACGCGATCGCCTTTTGGAACATCAAATCCAAATCGCTGGCTGGGGTATTGGGGTGGGGGCGATTGTAGCTTCGACTTCGGCGTTAATTTTTCAGGAGAAAATGACGTTTCCCTGGTCTGATAATCGAGGTGATAATGTGCATCCTTTTACTATTGCTGTCTTGCTGAGTTTCGCCTGTGCTGGGTTAGGGGTACTCTTGGCGATCGCATTGATTAAGTTTGGGAAAAAAAGGCGATCGTCTTCCAATTAAACAGCGGGAGTCAAAAAATTCGGTTTCTGGGAGGGTTTTATGCTAAACTAATTTTCGGAAAATATGGTGTAATAATAAGCTAAAATATGTTAACAGATATTGCTCCAGGGGCACGAATTCTTTGCCGGGATGCTGAATGGTTGGTTAAATCTGTGGCCCTGTCTTCTGATGGCGATCGCATTATTGAAGCAGTGGGAGTGTCGGAATTTCTCCGGGGTCGTCGTATTCGCTTCCTGGAAGAGTTGGAAAAAAAAGACAGGAAACGGGGTTTACAAGTGTTGAAACCCGAAGAGACTCATTTGGTTATTGATGAAACTTCTGGTTATGTCCGTAGTTTATTATTTGTTGAGGCGAATTTAAAGCAAACTATCCCGGAAGATGGGCGGATTTATTGGGGACATAAAGCCGCTATGGATGCCCTGAATTATCAGCTTATTCCGGCGACTAAAGCCCTACAAATGCCTCGCCAACGCTTGTTAATTGCTGATGCGGTGGGGTTGGGTAAAACTCTGGAATGTGGTATCCTGGTAACTGAGTTAATTGGGAGGGGGAAAGGTCGCCGGATTTTAGTGGTTACTACTAAGTCAATGATGGGGCAGTTTCAAAAGGAGTTTTGGCTGCGGTTTACTATTCCTTTGGTGCGTTTGGACTCTGGGGAAATTCAACGAGTGCGATCGCGACTTCCGGGAAATCATAACCCTTTTCACTATTATGACCGGACAATTATTTCTATTGATACCCTCAAACAAGACCGGGAATATCGCAGTTATTTGGAACAGGCTCACTGGGATATTATTATAATTGATGAAGCCCATAATGTCGCCCGCAGAGGTAAGGGTCAGTCGGCTTCGCAGCGGGCGAAATTGGCTGAACGTTTAGCTACTCGTTCGGATACTTTGATTTTGCTTTCCGCTACTCCCCATGACGGGAAACCGGAGAGTTTTGCTAGTTTGATGAATATGCTAGATCCGACGGCGATCGCTAATGAAAGTAACTACACTAAAAATGATATCCATGACCTCTATTTGCGGCGGTTTAAAAAAGATGTTTTGCGGGATTTAAACCAAAGTATCCCTGAACGGAATGTGGAACCTGTAGAAGCGATCGCCTCCCCCCCAGAAGAGGCGGTTTTTCGGAAACTCCACGATTTGCAATTGGTCAGTATTGACCGAGGCAAAAGTGCCGGACAGCTATTTAAAACTACTCTCCTAAAGGCATTCTTATCTAGTCCGGCTGCGGGTCTGGAAACCGTGCAAAATCGCCTGAAAACTTTACAGAAAAAGCTGGATATCTCCACGGAATTAGACCAGGCAGAATTGACTGATTTGGCGGCAGGTTTGGCGGCAATAGATCAGGGGAGTTTTTCTAAGTATCAGCGACTTATCCAACTGATTAAAACTGAGTTTCAGTGGACTGGAAAAGACCCCAAAGACCGCTTGGTTATTTTTACCGGACGTTTGGAAACTTTGCGGTTTCTGGAGGCGGAACTACCCCAAGACTTGCGCTTAAAACCAGAGGCGATCGCTCGTTTAGATGGGGGTATGGCAGATATTGACCAAGTGGAAATTGTCGAGAAATTTGGCTATGAAAATTCCCCGGTGAGGATTTTAATTGCTACGGAAGTGGCATCAGAAGGATTAAACCTGCACTATCTTAGCCATAAATTGATTCACTTTGATATCCCTTGGTCGTTGATGACTTTACAGCAGCGAAACGGACGGATCGACCGCTACGGACAAACTCGAAAACCGGAAATTCGCTATCTGCTGACTCGCTCCCAGGTTGAACGTATGGATGAGGTGGAGCGTATTATTAAAGTACTTTTAACTAAGGATGAACAGGCGATTAAAAATATTGGCGATCCTTCCGTATTTATGGGGGTATTTGACCCGGAAAAAGAAGAAAATTTGACCGCTGCTGCTATTGAAAGCGGAGTGTCGGCGGCGGATTTTGCCGAGGAGTTAGACCGCAACGCCAAGGGAGAGGGAGATGTCGATATTTTTAGCTGGTTTGAGTCGGAGTCTGGGGATACTGATGAGGGGGTTTCCATGGACTCTAGCCAGGGTGAACCTCTGGTGGAAACGGGGAGTTTGTTAAGTCTATTTCCGTCGATTTTTCAGTTTACCGCTACGGCTTTAAGGTTCATTAATTCCCAGACCAGTCCGGTTCATAATCTCCAAATTAACGAAGATGAAGGGTTTATTGAATTGCAACTTCCTCAAGAGCTAAAAAGCCGTTACGATCGCCTTCCTAAAGAAATACAACCCCAGGATAATCGGTTATTATATCTTAGCGATCGCCCCGAAGATATGATGCGGGCCATGGAACAAGCGCGAACCGAAGACGCGGACTGGTCGGCTGTTCAATACCTTTGGGAATTGCATCCTTTGGTAGAATGGATTAGCGATCGCTGTTTATTTTATTTTGGCAGACATCAAGCACCTGTGATACAATTATCTCAGGGATTAGAATCCGATGAGGTGATTTTTATCTGCTTTGGTAGTTTCCCCAACCGCCGAGGAACTTCCGTCCTAAATCGCTGGGTTTCGGTTATCTTTAAACAAGGGAAATTTCAGCGGGTTGAACCCTTTGCGGAAACTCAGAAACGCACGGAATTAGGACTGCATGAGTTGCCCAATTCCGGGACGGTTAATATTGATGATTTACTCCCTTTACGGAGTCCGGCTATTCAGCAAGCGCGGCAATATCTTCAGCAGGAAAGGCAACGGTTTCAAGACCAGTTAAATCCTCAGTTAGAGGCACAACGGGAACGCCTGGAAAGGCTGCAAGGCTATCATGTGGAACAGTTAGAGTTGCGGTGGGAAAGTGATAATATTTCGGCTAATCTGAAGCAGGATAAACAGCAGAAAGAACGCCATAAAATTGACAAGATATTCCAAGATTATCGCGATTGGGTAGAGTTGTCAATGACTACGGAAAGCGAACCTTATCTCAAGTTAATTTTTGTGATTCAGCAAGCATAGAAACCCGGTTTCTTTGTCGAGAAGTCTAGAAACCCGGTTTCTTTGAGAAACCGGGTTTCTTATCCTCGAGAAGCCGAGAAACCCGGTTTCTTTGAGAAACCGGGTTTCTTATCCTTGAGAAGCCGAGAAACCCGGTTTCTTTGAGAAACCGGGTTTCTTATCCCTGGGTTTCTTTTAGCTTCTATTCATCAAGTAGTAAGTGCTGAATTGATGAGGTTTGGATATGACTTTCGACAAAAGACTGATAATCATTCACCGAATTAAAAAGCGATCGCACCCCATCAATTTTCGGCAAAGTTCCCCCACGCAATTGGAGATATTCGGGATAGCTAGAAAACTCCCAATCTTCGGGTTTTTTAACCAAATTAGCCTTAACTGGGTTTAAATGAATATATCGTGTTAAATGGAATAAATATTCATCATTATCAACAGCGATCGCTTGAAATCTACCTTGAAATAAACCGCCAACCCTGTCATACTGCTTGTTAATTGCTTTCACATAAGACAAGCTAAATTTTTGCATCACCTCAGAAAAACAATTCTGTTTCAAATATACCAATAAATGATAATGATTAGGCATCAAACAATAAGCAATAATATCAGCCACATTAGATTCAACCAAATATTTTCTAATCAGGCGCAAAAAATGAATATAGTTGTCTTGGGTAAAAAAGATAATTTGATGATTATTACCTCGATTATAAATATGGTAGTAATGACCCGTTTCAAAAACAATTTTGCGACGTGGCATTTCCAATCAACTCCCACAACTTCAACTTTTATAACTCCGTTAAATTTTAGCGCAAGAGAGGTCTAGAAACCCGGTTTCTTTTTCGAGAGGTCTAGAAACCCGGTTTCTTCGAGAAACCGGGTTTCTTGGTAGAGAGGTCTAGAAACCCGGTTTCTTTGAGAAACCGGGTTTCTTGTTGGAGAGGTCTAGAAACCCGGTTTCTTCGAGAAACCGGGTTTCTTGGTAGAGAGGTCTAGAAACCCGGTTTCTTTGAGAAACCGGGTTTCTTGTTGGAGAGGTCTAGAAACCCGGTTTCTTTGAGAAACCGGGTTTCTTGTTGGAGAGGTC
>NZ_JARPLU010000002.1:30918-72545 GCF_032349615.1 Limnospira sp. PMC 1279.21
GGTTTCTTGTTGGAGAGGTCTAGAAACCCGGTTTCTTCGAGAAACCGGGTTTCTTTGTGGAGAGGTCTAGAAACCCGGTTTCTTTGAGAAACCGGGTTTCTTGGTGGAGAGGTCTAGAAACCCGGTTTCTTTGAGAAACCGGGTTTCTTGTTGGTCGTGAGTAGTGTAAAATGAAAATTTACAGGGTTTCTTTGACTATAAGCCGGGGTTATCGAATATTATGTTAATCGGAATTGCTAACGAAAATGAATTTTATGCCGCCTATTATTTGGATGCAATTTTAACCGAAGACCTAAAGACGATCGCCTCCGAGGTGGGGACCAATCAAGAGCCGCCGTCCCAGGCTTTGGGGAGGCTGCGGGGAGATTATTTTCGCCTCAAAACTCGCACCCAAACTATTAATATAGATAAAACTGAAATTCTCGGTCAGCAACGGCAGTTTTTTCGGCAGGTTTTGGAGGTTTTGGGGTATCAGTGGGAACCGGGGTTAAAGTGGTTGGATAATGATACCTTGCTCCCGATTTTGGCGGAAGTTAGACAGAGTTCTGGAATGCCAAATTTGTGGGTTTTGGAAGGGTTTAATCCTACCGGAGAACCTCTCGATATTCTCTCCCTGGAATTTGACCCTATTCAAGGTCAAGATTTCCCGGAATTTCGGGTCGATCGCTCTCCAGAAAACTGGCTAAATTCTACCCTGGAAGATATCGTAACTGATGTGGTTTTTGGTCAAAATGAACCCCCCCGCTGGGTGCTATTAATTAGTGTAGACCAGATAGCTTTAATTGACCGTTATAAATGGAATGCTTCCCGGTTGTTAAGGTTTGATTTAGAGCAGATTTTAGCCGATCGCGATCGCCATTCTTTGTTCGCTACCGCTACCCTGTTACACCGCGATCGCATTTGTCCAGCCGAAGGAATGGCGTTGTTAGATACCCTTGATGAAAATAGTCACCGCCATACTTATAGCGTTTCCGAAGACTTGAAATTTGCCTTACGGGAGGCGATCGAACTTTTGGGAAACGAGTTTATTTATTATCGGCGGACAGTCGGTAAAAAGGGGGTTTATTCCACCCAGGAACAAACCCAAAAGGGAGAACAGGAAATTGACCCCAACCTGTTAAAAATCCAGTGTTTGCGGTGGGTTTATCGACTGCTATTTATCTTTTATATTGAAGCGCGACCCGAGTTAGGTTATGCTCCCATGGGTTCTGATGTTTATCGGGAGGGATATAGTTTAGAAACCCTGCGAGACTTGGAACAGGTGGAGTTACTTTCTTCCGAGGACTCGGAAGGCTATTATATAGATACCTCTATTCGTCGTTTATTTAAATTGTTGTGGTTTGGATATCCTGAAGAAGACCATAAACAAGCCGAACTTTTGCAGAAGAAAACAGCCATTTATAATACCTTCCGTTTACCCGCCTTAAAAAGTCATCTGTTTGACCCCGAATATACCTCCATGTTAAACGGAGTCAGGTTTCGCAATTCCGTCCTACAGAAAGTCTTGGAATTGATGTCTTTGTCGCGGTCAGGACAAGGACGACGGGGACGCATTAGCTACGCGCAATTGGGGGTTAACCAGTTAGGGGAAGTTTACGAGGGTTTATTGAGTTTATCGGCTTTTTTCGCCGAGGAAAACCTCTACGAAGTTCAACCCGCCGCCAAAAAAACCTCTACCAAGACAGACACCGAAGACGAGGACGAAGACCAACCCACAGTTAAACCCAAAGCGGCGAAAGGTTCCCAACCACGCAGTGAATTAGAGGTGGCTTATTTTGTTCCCGCTGACCGTTTGGAGGAGTTAAAAACGGAGGAGTTGGTGACAGACCCCCAGACCGGAAAAACTCCCCGCAAACATGAGAAAGGGAAATTTTTGTTTCGGTTAGCGGGAAGAGACCGCCAAAAAAGTGCCAGTTATTACACTCCCCAAACCTTAACCAAATGTTTGGTCAAATATGCTCTCCAAGAACTTTTAGCGGACAAGACCGCTGACGATATTTTAAAGTTAACCGTCTGCGAACCAGCTATGGGAAGTGCGGCTTTTTTGAATGAAGCTATAACTCAATTAGCCGAGGCTTATTTACAGCGAAAAGAGGAGGAACTTAATCAACGGATACCCCATGAAAACATCACCTTAGAGAAGCAGAAAGTCAAAATGCTGCTGGCTGACCGCAATGTATTTGGCATTGATAAAAACCCCATAGCCATGGAATTAGCCGAGGTTTCCCTGTGGTTAAATTGTATCTATGGGGAAAAAGACAGCGACCAAATATTCGTCCCCTGGTTTGGCTTGCAATTGCATTGTGGTAACTCCCTGGTGGGTGCGAGACGACAAATATACCCCCGCCAAAAGGTGAGTCAAGGCAAAAAAAACCTCTCCTGGTGGGAAATGCCGCCGTCACGGATACCCCTGGGAGAAACCTTCCCCGCAGACGGTATTTTTCACTTTTTGTTAGGGGACCCAGGTATGGCTAATTATACGGATAAAGTGATTAAAAAACTCACCCCCGAAGCCATAAAACAGATTAACCAATGGCAGAAAGAATTTATCAAAACTCCCCTAAATGCCGACCAAGCGGACTATGGAACATACCTATCAACTCGCATTGATGAACTGTGGCATACTTACGCGAAGGAATTAGCCATAATTCGCCAACGGACTACGGACAGCTTGACGGTGTGGGGACAACCGGAACAGGAGAAACGGGAAGTTCCCCTAGCACAAAAAGATAAAATCTACGAACAGGAGAAACTCTCGCGGGGGGTGAGTAATTCATCGGCTTATCGGCGGCTAAAGTTGGTGATGGACTATTGGTGCAGTTTATGGTTTTGGTCGCTAGAGGAGGCGGAAAACTTACCGAGTCGGGAGGAGTTTTTCAGCGACATAGGGATGATTTTAGGGGTGACGGAAATGGTACCCTCCCAACAGTTATCTTTATTCCCGGAAACTCAAACACCCCAGCAAGCGGAGGATTTTATTAAGAAATTTGGTTTTGTGGACTTGGAGAAGTTCAAGGGTTTTTCGCCTCGGTTGCAGTTGGTGGAAACTTTGGCGGAAACTTATAAGTTTTTCCATTGGGAGTTGGAATTTGCGGATATTTTCCTAGAGAGAGGCGGGTTTGATTTAATGATTGGTAACCCTCCCTGGGTGAAGATAGAATGGCAAGAAGGGGATATATTGGGGGACTATGACCCGTTGACGGTGATTAGAAAGTTATCGGCGAGTGAGTTGGCGAAACGGCGGGAAGATTTATTTAGTAAATACCCAAAGTTACAAGCGGCATATCTTCAGGAGTATGAAGAGTCACACGGAACCCAGAATTTCCTCAACGCGGTGCAAAATTATCATTTATTACAGGGTCAGAAAGCCAACTTATTTAAGTGTTTCCTTCCCCAAGCCTGGAATTTTGGCAAGTCTGGCGGGGTGTCGGGTTTCTTACACCCAGAAGGGGTTTATGATGACCCCAAAGGCGGAACTTTGCGCCGGGAATTATATCGGCACTTAATAGGACATTTTCAGTTTCAAAATGAATTTAAACTTTTTTCTGATATTGGAAATCGAGTTAAATTTAGCATCAACATTTATCAAAATCCATCTAGCCACAACACAAAAAATATTCGCTTTGTCAATATTGCTAATGTTTTTAGTCCTAATACCATTTTTGAATGTTTTGAGTCTCCGGTAATTGGTTTGATTCCAGGGATTAAAAATGATAACGGCAAATGGGAAACCAAAGGTCATCCTAGCCGAATTATTAGCGTTAATTCCGAGACCTTACAGCTATTTGCGAGATTATATGATGCGGAAGGAACCCCCGCCGAGGAAGCGCGACTACCAACTTTACATTCGCAAAACTTAGTCAGTGTATTAGAAAAGTTTGCCACCCAAGAACAGCGACTGGGTAATTTACAAGGTGAAGTTTATGCAACTCAGCATTGGAATGAAACTAATGCTCAACAAGATAAGACAATTCGCCGAGATACTCAGTTTGCGAAGTCTCCCCAAGACCTGATTTTATCAGGACCCCATTTCTTTGTCGGAACACCATTATTTCAAACTCCGAAAAAAGTTTGTAATACTCACCGCGCTTATGATATTATTGATTTAACGGCAATTCCCGACGACTATCTACCGCGCACTAACTACGTCCCGGACTGTTCCCCTGCTGAATACCGTCGTCGCACTCCCTGCGTTCCCTGGGATGACCAAAAACCCGTCACTGAGTTTTATCGGGTAGTTAGCCGGGAAATGCTTAGTCAATCAGGAGAAAGAACCTTTATTTCTGTTATGATGCCTCCAGGTATTGCTCATGTTCATACCTGTATAGGAACAAGTTTTCAAGAGACAATCAAAGCCGTTGACTTTCTGGCTATGGGAATGAGCCTTACCATTGATTTCTTTGTGAAAACAACTGGAATGGGTCATGCAAATCAAAATATTTTAAAACTTCTGCCTTTAATTCCAGAAAACTTTACACTTAAACCAGCTTTACGAGTTCGCACTCTAGCGTTAAATTGCCTAACAGTGTATTATGGTGAATTATGGGAAGAATGCTGGGAGGAAGGATACGGTGAAGAGAGATGGACAAAAGGGGAAGACCGGCGACTGAATCAAAACTTTTTCCGTCATTTAACCCCAGAATGGCAAAGAAATAACGCCTTGCGGAGTGACTACGAACGTCGTCAAGCGTTAGTAGAAATAGACGTATTAGCAGCCATGTCGTTAGGGTTAACCCTAGAGGAACTCATCACGTTATACAGGGTACAATTCCCGGTGATGCAGCAATATGAAAAGGAAACCTATTATGATATGAATGGTAGAATAGTGTTCACGAGCAGCAAAGGGTTAACGGGGGTAGGTTTACCGCGCAAAGGGAACGCGAAAAAGGAAATCATCGGTTGGGAAGACATCAAAGACCTGGAAAGTGGTATCATAGAAGTAACGGTTACCGACGACACGCTCCCCCAGGGTCCAACGACTCGGAAAATCGCCTACGAAGCGCCTTTTATATTATGCGATCGTATTGAGGACTACCGCACGGCGTGGAAACAATTAACAATTAATAATTGATTTAGAGGAGATTCGATTATGGACACCATAACACACTATCGGCAAATTGTCAAAGACCCTTTATTCCAGCAGCCTATAAACCGGGTTTCTTTGAGAAACGGGGTTTCTTTATCCCTCCACCAGCCACCCCGGAAACCTCCTTTCTTACTCCAGCAGCCTATAAACCGGGTTTCTTTGAGAAACGGGGTTTCTTTATCCCTCCACCAGCCACCCCGGAAACCTCCTTTCTTACTCCAGCAGCCTATAAACCGGGTTTCTTTGAGAAACCGGGTTTCTTTTTCGTCCTTGGAGAAACGGGGTTTCTTATCCCCCCAGGAGCCGATAAACCCGGTTTCTTCCCCCCAATTGTTAATTATTGGTTATTAATTAAGACCACCCGGAAACCGGGTTTCTTTTTCGAGAAGCCGAGAAACCGGGTTTCTTTGAGAAACCGGGTTTCTTATCCTCGAGAAGCCGAGAAACCGGGTTTCTTATCCCCCAATTGTTAATTGTTAATTATTAATTATTAATTAAGAGAAGAGAGATGTTTCCTTCAGTTGTAGCTGCCCAAATTAGGAACTGTGTTTCTGACTATTTGATAACCACCTTTCGACCGACAACGCCAGGGTTTAATGGGTTGATTGAACGATTCCTGAAAACGGCTAATAACCTCTATCGCGGACCTTATGTTTCGGTGGGTTTACCGTTTCGACAGGGTACAATTGGCGGGGACTATTTCCCGGAAATTCCCCTGGGTTTTATCCCGTTTTTGCACCAAGAACGCGCTTTTAATCGCCTCAGTCCCCCTAACTATCAGTCAACTATAATCGCCACGGGGACGGGTTCGGGGAAAACGGAATGTTTCTTAATTCCCCTCCTAGAACATTGTCGCCAACAGGGGAATAAACCGGGGATAAAAGCGATTTTAATTTATCCTATGAACGCTTTAGCGACGGACCAAAGTAAACGTATCGCCCAAATAATTGAGCAAACTCCCTCGCTAAAAGGTCAGGTTACGGCTGGGTTATATGTAGGGGAAAAAGACGAAAAACCTACGCGGGTGATGACCCCAGAAAAGGTGATTACTGATAAAGAGATGTTGCGAAAGTCTCCCCCAGATATCCTGCTGACTAACTATAAAATGTTGGACTATCTGCTAATTCGACCAGACCTTCAAGCTTTATGGACAAATAATGAACCGGAAACTTTGCGCTATTTGGTAGTTGATGAATTCCATACTTTTGATGGCGCACAGGGGACGGACTTGGCTTGTTTGTTGCGTCGCCTAAAACACCGCCTCCAAACTCCCCCAGGACATTTGGCTTGTGTGGGAACTTCGGCGACTTTGGGGAACAAAAGTGATAAAACGGAAATCTTAGCCTATAGTAAAACTATCTTTAAAGAAGAGTTTGAGGCGGCGGCTTTAATTGAAGAAGACCGCCTAAGTGATGGGGAATTTTTGGGGAATGCTTTATTAAACGTCCTCCCCCTACCGAGGTTAGAGGACTGGGAAAAACTGCAACCGGACAACTACACCGACCCGGAAAACTATCTACAAACTCAAGCGCAACTTTGGTTAAACCCGACTACAGAAACGGATACTTTTATTAATAAACCCATAGACGACCAGTGGCGGGTAGAATTAGGGAAGGAACTAAAAAGCCTCCCAATTATCCATAATTTAATCAGGGTTTTAAAGGAAAAATCCTGCACCTACGAGGAAATTCTCGATCGCATTGGTAGCCGTCTCCACTTCCCGGTCAAACAACACCCAGAATATTGCTATCTTCTCCTGGATAGCATTTTCGCCTTAATTAGCGCGGCACGTTGCCAAATTGACAACCCCAATGGTACAATAATCATAGCCCCTTGGGTGACATTACGGGTACAGGTCTGGTTTCGGGAACTCAAGCGTATGGTGGCTTCTGTGGAGTCGCAGCCGGAACTTGCTTTCTCGGACGACCTCACCCCAGAGTTACGCCAAAATCAGAAAACCTTACCGGTCATGCACTGTCGCGACTGTGGGGCGACGGGTTGGGGTGGTGTGCGCCATTCCACGATTAATAATAAACTTATCCCCAACGACCTGCGTGGCTTCTATCAAGCGTTTTTCAGCCAGAAGCCGTTAGTGTCCTTCCTGTTTCCCTGCGACGAGTCTCACGAGGAAACTCAACTCCTCTGTCGTCACTGTCTCACGGTTAACCCAACTTCGGTGGAATTCTGTAAGGGTTGTCATAAGGAAAACAACGCGGATAATTTAATCCCGGTGTTAGTCCCGGAGGTGACGCAAACAGTAACCCGAAACGGACAGGAACAGTTAATATCTAACCATGACTGCCCTTTCTGTGGCAACTCGAACGGCTTATCAATTTTGGGCGCACAAGCAGCCAGCCTGACGAGCGCTAGTATTGGCATCTTGTACACGACACCGTTCAATCAGGACAAGAAACTACTCACCTTTTCGGACTCGGTACAAGATGCTGCTCACAGGGCTGGATTTTACAACGCCCGCACCTATCGTAGCACATTACGCACGTCAATTTTCCAATTAGTGCGAGAATCTCAACATCCCCTGACTTTGCAGGAATTATGCGATCGCTTTGCGGACTATTGGCGGGAAAAAATCCCCATCCCAGAAAATTATATCGCGACTTTCCTACCGACAGACCTGCAATGGTTGCGGGAGTGGGACGACTTCCTAAATGGCGATCGGTCTAAATTAGACCCCCACACGGCTTTACCGGACTTACTGGAGTTAGTCGAAAAGCGCCTGGTGTGGGAAATTGTGACGCAATTCGGACACCGAGGGGCGATCGGTCCGTCTTTGGAACGCAGCGGGGTCGCTAGTGTCAGCTTTAACCCCCAATTCCTGACGGCTGCGACTAAGACGCTACACCAAAAGCTGAGTAATGAAATAGAAGCGCTGCGGACAGTGAGTGAGGACCGGGTAAGGGAGTTAATCGTGGGTTTATTGCATCATCTCCGCCACCGGGGAGGGATTGTGCAACCTGTCACCCAAGGCAATTATATCAGCAGTGGCGGCGAAACATATCTTTTGTCTAAATTAGTTTATATGCCAGGGGTGGGTCCTTCTGTCCCCGCGCCGAAATTTCTGGTAAATGCGGCGGCGAAAACTAAGCAGTTTGAAAGGGTGATCTCTGGGAAAAACAGAGACAGTTGGTGCGAAGATTGGACTATGCGAGTATTTGCTCCCCACACGCTGCTACTGAAGGAACAACTGATTGATATATTACACTTCACCCTAGAGACTTTGGTGGGGGCGAAGTTGCTAGAGTCTCATTTTTGCGGTCAAGGTCGCGCTTGGGGTATCCCCATGGCTGCGATTATAATTAACCCAGGGGGAAAGGTTCTTACTTGCGATCGCTGTTATCATCAAATCACCCATTCTCGGACTTCTTCCCACTTACCGGACACTTGTCGCAGCTTAGGCTGTCAGGGACATTACCACGAAGACGACCAACGCCCCGGTTTAGTCTACTATCGCCAAATGTATCAACAGGGAGAAGTTCGTCGCATTGTGGCGGCGGAACATACGGGACTTTTAAGCCGCACTACCCGCGAACGTTTAGAACACCGTTTTATCCAGAGCGATCGCTATTGTGATCCTAACTTAATTTCGGCGACTTCGACGTTAGAAATGGGGATTAATATTGGCGACCTCTCCAGTGTTTTCCTGTGTTCTCTCCCCCCCAACGTTGCCAACTACCAGCAGCGAATTGGTCGCGCGGGACGACGAGACGGTAATGCGTTAGTGGGAGTAATTGCCAACGCCAAACCTCACGATTTATTCTTCTACAGCGACCCCGCCCAAATGCTAGAAGGGGGGATAGAGGCTTCGGGATGCTATCTAAACGCGGCGGCGATTTTAGAGAGACAACTGACGGCGTTTTGCCTAGATAATTGGGTGGCAAGTGGGTTAGACTCGGAAGGATTCTCTCCCCAACTTAATGATATCCTAAACCATCTGCAAAATCAAGCCCAAAATCGATTTCCTTACAATTGGCTAAGGTTCATTGACAGCCAGCAAGGGGAATTACTGAGGGAATTTATAGATTTATTCGCGGATACCATTACGCCAGAAACTCAAGCCCAAATTGAGGAGTTCATGCACCAGGGACAAGGGGAAATCGGCGGACTAGGCTGGCGCATTTTGAACCGCCTAGAAGGCATGAAAAAAGAACGACATCGTTTTAGTAATGCGATCGTCAACCTCACCAAAAAAATCAAAGCCCAAAAAGGGGAACCCACCCACCTGCAAGACCCGGACAAGCTGGCAGAAATGGAACAAGAAAAAGAGGGACTCCGGGAAATTATCCGAGATATCAACAACAAAAATATCTTTAACTTTCTGACGGACGAGGGACTGCTCCCCAACTATGCTTTCCCGGAAGCGGGAGTAACTTTACGGTCAATGGTTTTGCGGAAACTGCGGCCAAAACAAGGGGCGAATGGTAAGCGTTATGAGGTGCTAACCATGACCTATGAACGCCCCAGCCAGGTGGCGATTAGAGAATTAGTACCCAGCGGGGTTTTCTATGCGGAAGGAAGACGAGTAAAGGTTGACCAAATAGACCTCAAATTATCGGAGCCGCAAGAGTGGCGAATTTGTCGAAGTTGTAGTTATGCAACGGAGAGTTTTCAACCAGAAGCCCATCAAAAAACCTGCCCGCGATGTAATGATACCCTATGGAGTGATAAAGGCAGGTTGCGTACTATGCTGCGGTTACGGCAAGTTATGGCAACTACTGCCGACCAGACAAGTCGCCTAACTGATGATAGTGAAGACCGCAAAATCGAATTTTTCGAGAAACAGTTATTAGTGGATTTTTTGCCGGAATTCCGCGAACAAACTTTTTTGATTAATCACCCAGAGTTTCCCTTTGGGTTCGAGTATATTTCCCGCACGAAGTTCCGCGAAATCAACCTAGGCGAGTCTTTGTCCACGGGGGAAACGGTGGAAATTGCGGGTAAAAAATTTACGACAAAAGGGTTTACAGTTTGCCGCAGTTGTGGTAAAGTAATAGATAGGAATAAGGACCACGCCCAAAATCACGCGATTAGCTGTCAGTGGCGGGACAAACCCGACCAGGTAAAAACTATCGAGGTGCTGTATCTTTACCGGGAATTTGAATCAGAATCAATCCGGTTTTTAATGCCGGATGAAAGTTTCTGGACTCCGGAAGGTTTGCACTCGTTTATTGCAGCGCTCCAATTAGGCTTAAAAGAGAAGTTTCGGGGGAAAGTAGACCACCTCCGCACGACCATTAGCGAAGAACCGCAACCGGAAAGCAACCTCCGCAAATCGTTTTTATATCTGTTCGATAGCATACCGGGAGGGACGGGATATCTGCGGCAATTAATTCGCCAGCCGCAGGAATTACAAGAGGTATTTCTGCAAGCCTTGGAAAAGATGAGAACCTGTAGTTGCAAAGAAAGGCATCAAGACGGGTGCTATCAATGTATTTTTGCTTATCGGAATAGTTTTTATAAAGACTATACCAGCCGGAAAAAGGCGGAGAGTTTACTGGGAAAATTACTGAATCATTGGAGTGAATTAAAAGACCATTCGGAAGGTTTATCAGCGATTCGAGTTAATAGCAATTTAGAGAGTGAACTAGAGAGGAACTTTATCAAGGCGCTATCAATGCGAACTGATTTAGTGCTGAAACCAGAGATTATTGATGGTAAAACAGCCTATTTTATCAAACTAAAAAATAGTGCTTGGATTGTGGAAACTCAAGTAACGCTGGACGAAAAAGATGGTGTAACCATTCCCTGTCGGGCGGATTTTATCATGCGTCCGGCTTCGAGTCGGGTGGAGAGTTTACCAGTGGTGGTATTTACAGACGGTTGGGAATATCATCGCGATCGCATTAAGGAAGACTTCCAACAACGTCAGGCGATCGTCCGTAGTGGTCGATTTTGGTGTTGGTCGTTAACGTGGGATGATGTGATGAAACAGGTTAACCGCAGCCACCGCACCACAAACCCGCCGCCGGACAGTTTCCGTCAGGACTTAAATAACGATAAATTCCGGAAATGCGGGGGCTCATTTTATAAGCGATATGACTGCGAGGGAATGCAACTCCTGGAAAGCCAGGATAGTTTTGCATGGCTAATGAGTTATTTAGACCAACCCCAGGCGCAAAATTGGCAAAGGTGGGCGTTATTGCGAACTCTAGCCCAAGGGAGTCCCGCCAATAATAAGTCACCAGAATTTCTAGGGAGGATGGAAACTCGCCTATCTCCAGAAGCGATCGCCCTTTGGGAAGTTCCGCCCACATACGTCATTGGGGAGGTATGTATTTCGGAGTCATTACAGATTTTTACGCTAGTAGACCTGAAGCGTAACCACGAAAAAAACGCGACAGGTAGCCTCGTCTGCTTAGAGTTAGACGACCAACAGGAAGACCCCGGAAGTTGGCGGGAAGCATTGCGATCGCTGAATTTATACCAATTCCTCCCCCATTTTTACGCCATTACGACCAACGCCGCCCCAGAGATATCCCTAGCTACTCCAGGGTCTATAGTCCAGTCTCCCCTAGAAAACACTGACCCCCGTTGGGAGGAGTTAAGGGAATTAGTGATCGAAGAAAGTCTTTTTCCCGCCATTGATCGCATGAGTCAGGAAAACTGGCCCCTCCCCCAAGCGGGATATGAACTATTAAGCGATCGTGGTAGCGTCAAAGCGATCGGGGAACTCGCCTGGGAGGAGACCCAAATCGTGGTCACCCTCACCCCCGAAGACAACGAAGCCTTTATCGCCGCCGGTTGGCGGTCTTATCTAGTCGAAGACTTCTTAAAAAAATTAACAATTAATAATTATGAACTTAGATCATGGGATTCGCCTAGCCATTGCTGATGACTTTTTTAGTAGTCACAATCAATTGCCACGCAAAATCCAAAACAAAGTATCTGAATTTATCAATCGCTTTCGCCAAAGCCCTACCCGGTCGGGGTTAAATTATGAATCGATTAAAGGGAGTCGAGACAAACGACTAAAATCTGTGCGGGTGGATTTAGATTATCGGGCGATCGTACTGAAACCGGAAACGGGGAATACCTATCTATTGCTATGGGTTGATCAACATGACGATGCTTATCAATGGGCGCGGCGAAAAGTCTGCCAAATTAACCAGGTTTCTGGGTCGGTGCAAATTATCGATGTTGAACAAGTAGAAGCGACTACGGAAAAACTCAAGCAAAGTCACCAGCAACCAGAAGCCCAACCTAAACGCTTTGATGCGATCGCCGATCGGGATTTAATGCGTTTGGGGGTTCCTGAAATTTTACTCCCAGCAGTGCGGGAAATTGTGAGCGATCGCGATGTGGAAGAACTTTTGCCCCATCTCCCCAAGGAAGCCAGCGACGGGATTTTTATGTTAGCTGCTGGCTATCCCCTCCCGGATATTTTCCAACAATTGGAAAGACCAGAACCCAAAGATAATATCGACCCGGATAACCTGGAAGCAGCCCTAGACAATGAGGACAGCCGTTCTCGGTTTATGGTAGTCACCGATGACACAGAATTAGAGGAAATGTTAGCAGCCCCCCTGGAAAAATGGCGGGTTTTCCTTCATCCTACCCAACGGAAATTAGTTGAAAGAGACTGGAATGGGGCGGTGAGGGTACTCGGTGGGGCGGGGACTGGTAAAACTGTGGTGGCGATGCACCGGGCAAAATGGTTGGCAGAAAATCGCTTGACGAAAACGAGCGATCGCCTTTTGTTTACGACGTTTACCCGAAATTTAGCGATCGATATTGAAAACAACCTGAAAACCATTTGCACCCCGGAAGTAATGAAACGCATTCGGGTAATTAACCTAGACTCTTGGGTGACAAGTTTTCTCAAAGAGGAGGGCATCGAAAACCGGATCGTGTACAATAACGAAACGGATGACCTCTGGCAACAAGCCTATACTTTAGCGCCGCCAGAATTAGGATTTCCCCTAAGTTTTTATCGGGAAGAATGGCAGGAAGTGCTACAACAAAACCGCTGCCAAACTCTCAGAGATTATCTAGGTTCCCGTCGCATTGGTCGGGGAACCCGTTTGAGTCGTCAACAGCGACAAGGAATATGGCTGGTTTTTGAGGAGTATCGCAACCTGCTACGAGAAGCGGGATACCGCGAGGCTAATGACGCGATGTATGATGCTATTTCGATTATTCGCGCCAAAGGTCGAGAAATTCTCCCCTATAAAGCGGTAATTGTGGATGAAGCCCAGGATATGAGTAAAGGGGCATTTGAGTTAATTAGGGCGATCGCGGGTCCCCCAACAGCCAATGATATATTCTTGGTCGGAGATGCCCACCAACGCATCTATGGGCAAACTGTCATCCTCAGCCACTGCCATATTGATATTCGCGGACGGTCTAAGAAGTTGCGCCTCAATTATCGCACTACGGACGAAACTCGCAAATGGGCGACAGCGGTTCTGGAAAATTTGGCGATCGATGATTTAGATGGCGGCGTAGATTCTTTACAAGACTACCGTTCAATCATGCACGGCGATGCCCCCATTGTCAAGGGGTTCAAGACTTTTGAGCAGGAAATTTCCTATTTACAAGAGTTATTAACAACCTTGCAAAATCAGGGGAATACTGGCGATCGCAATTCATCGCGAGTTTGCATGGTGTTTCGCACACAATCTCTCATGGAACAGTACGAGTCAGCGTTAGGCAATTATCCAATCAAGATGCAACGAATTAAACGAAATCAACCGGACAATCTCTTAGATGAAGGCATCCGCATCGGCACAATGCACCGAGTAAAAGGTTTACAATTTGATTGGATTGTGCTACCGGGATTAAATGATGATATTTTACCCCTAAAAACCGGTTTAAACGACTGTCCAGACGATGTTTCCAAAGACCGCTTTATCACAGCAGAGCGCTGTTTATTGCACGTCGCCGCCACCCGCGCCAAGCAGCAAGTCCTGATTAGCTATTATGGGAAACCCAGCCCATTTATGGAAAAAAAATAAACCCGATTTCTTAAAAAAAAATAAACCCGGTTTCTCAAAGAAACCGGGTTTCTAAGAGTCTGGTGAGAAACCGGGTTTCTAAGAGTCCGGTGAGAAACCGGGCTTCTGGCTTACGGCCAATTACCGGCACCGGCACTGGTCATGTAAAGGAGCGATCGCTATTTTCGATTTTTGGGCCAAAAACAGCGAAAAAAAAGAAATTAAAAAAATAAATTCAGAAATTGGTAGAGAGCATCGTCTTCTAGTAGAAGGGAGAAAAGAATCAAACAAATCTCTACTTCGACAAACTAATCAAAGGAAAAATGTATGACTCGTATCAGGATTGAATTAATTGATGTGTATTGTGCCGATACCGAAGATATTACGGGAGCCGATGATTTTTATCTTGTCGGTGCCCTAGTCGGTGGTGACGTCACCAAAGCAATTTTGACCCGTCCTATCAAAATCAATGACAAGCAAAGAAAGCAATTTAATCCCCAAGATTCCGTTTTATTTGACGGCAATCTTCTTCCAGGACAAGTCATCAAAGGTGGACTGAAAGCTTATGATGAAGATGCTGGAAAAGACTGGTCTAAGTACGGTGATACGATCACAGCAATTAGCAGTATGGTTTCCAGTGCTATATCTGCTGCCGGACCCTACGGAGTCCTTGCTGGGACGATTCTTTCAGCCGCAACAACTGGCGTTGGCATTCTCGCAAGTCTTGACAAAGATGATTTGCTCGGTGCTTGCGAATTGGAAATTTCTGCCGTAGGACCGGCTAATGAAGTGCGGGAGTGGAAGATGTCTAAGAAAAACACCTTTGTGGGTTGGTCTACCTGGGATTACACGGTTCGATTTATGATTAGTCGTTCCTAAAAAATCGCCATATTTGTAGGCGATATTGCCCGGTGGGGAAAGAATCCCTACCAGACCACCACTCGTGGCGGGGATTCTCAAAACCCCCCAAGTCTTGATTTCCGGCTGTTAAATTAGAGGCGATCGCGTCGGTTATCTATTGATGCGATGTTTCCAAAGACCGCTTTATTACTGCGGAACGCTGTTTATTGCACGTCGCCGCCACCCGCGCCAAGCAGCAAGCCATGATTAGCTATTATGGGAAACCCAGCCCATTTGTGAGCAAAAAATAAACCGGGTTTCTTTGAGTCTGGTGAGTGAAAGAAACCCGGTTTCTCAAAGAAACCGGGTTTCTTTGAGTCTGGCGAGAAACCGGGTTTCTGGCTTACAGCCAATTACCGATTAAAACAAACGCCGCCCAATAGTAGGGATCTCGGTTGCTGGAGTAGGGATAATTGGGCTTGACCCAACCAGAAATTAGCAGCCAATTGCCGATGAAATAGTCCATAATGAATAATCGTCGGTGCAATTGTATCAGTTATGCTTTACCCTGCGCCCCATTACTCCTCAGCCCTTGAACAAGCGGTAGACCGCTATCCGGTTGCAGTCACTCCCGATACGTCGGTAGCAGAGGCGATCGCATTGATAAGCCAATTACAAAATCACTGTCCCTTCCCCCAGGATCTCAGACTAGAACCAGACAGATCTGATTCTAGAACATTAATCCAGCCTACGGGGATACGAGCAAACTGTATATTGGTGGTTGATAAACCCACGCCCTTATGTACAGAATTGGTGGCTCAACCACCAGAACAATCAACGTTATTAGGGATTTTTACGCCCCGTAATTTATTACAACTAATTGCTACGGGAATTTTAGATCATCCCGAAGAAGCCACCCTGGATCACATCAGAATTGGGGAGGTTATGTCAATTCCAATATGTCAACTAACGGAGTCGGAAGATCAGGATATCTTTACGGCGTTGTCTATGTTTCGACAACATCAAATTTTGCATCTACCAGTTGTGAATAGTCAAGGTCATTTAGTGGGAGTAGTCACGCCGGCAAGAATTCGTCAAGTCTTGCAACCTTCTAATATTTTGCGGACTAGACGGGTAGCTGATGAGATAATTACGGACGTTCTTACCGCGCCGGTCAACACTTCTGTATTGACGTTGGCGCAAATGATGGCTACTCATCCAATTGGTTGCGTTGTTATTCATAATCAATTAGCTACCCATAAATTAGAACCTGTGGGTATTGTCACGGCTGAGGATATAGTTTTAGCGCAATTTCTTCAGCTAAATTTAGCGGAAACTACGGCAGCCACTATTATGGGGATTCCTCAATTTTCGTTAAAAGTTCAAGATTCATTATGGCTGGCTCATCAGGAAATGCAAGCCAGACAACTCCAGCGTTTATTGGTTAGTAATAACCAAGGACAATTGCAGGGAATTATTACCCAAATGAGTCTGTTGCGAATGCTCGATCCTACGGAGATGTATCGGGTGATTAGACAGCTTAAGCAGTCTGTATATAAACTGCAAGCGGAGAAAATGGAACTGCTGAGAAGTCGTAATATTAAACTAGAAAAACAGGTGCAAGAACGCACGGCGCAACTCCAGGAGCAATTGCAAAGAGAACGGCTACTAGCTAAAATATCTCTGCAAATTCATCAATCTTTGAACTTAGATGAAATTCTAAATACGACAGTAGCAGAGTTGCGAGATTTTTTGAGTTCCGACCGGGTGGTTATTTACCAAATACTTAATAGTGGTGTGGGGGAATTGGTGGCGGAGTCTGTAGGAGAAGGATGGCGATCGCTCTCGGAAAATAGATTAAATGAATCGGTGATTAATTATTATAAATATACCTTTTTTGACCAGAATATTTATATAGTGGAAGATATCGAAAAAGCGCGAATATCTAAGGAAAAATTGCAGATTTTATCGGATAAAAAAATTCTCGCTTATTTGGTAGTTCCAATTATCCAGGATGGACAACTTTGGGGAACCATTGAAGTTCATCACTGCCAAAAATCTCGTCATTGGCTACCCTCGGAAACTAACCTACTTCAACAATTAGCCACCCAATTGGCGATCGCTATCTATCAAGCCCAACTATATCAGCAAGTTCAAGCCTTGAATACTGACCTAGAAAAACAAGTTCTTGACCGCACGGCAGAATTACAGCGAAAAGTGCAGGAACTCCAACAATTAAACATCCTGAAAGATGAATTTCTCAGCACAGTTCCCCATGAACTTAGGACTCCTTTATCTAATATGAAAATGGCGATTTATATGCTAAAATTGGCTCCGACAGCACAACGTCAACAAGTTTATTTTGACATCCTAGAAAATGAATGTGTCCGGGAAACTAACCTGATTAATGACCTCCTAAATTTACAGAAGCTAGAAGCAGAAAATATTCCCATCAGCTTAGACCTGTTAAATCTAGTGAATTGGATACCCCGAATCACTCAACCCTTTTATTCTAGGGCTAATTCAAGAAAGCTGGTTTTGAATGTGGAATTGCCGCCAGACTTACCCTCTGTACGCACTAATACTAGCAGCCTAGAAAGGATTATTGCAGAACTACTTAATAATGCTTGCAAGTACACGATAGAAGGGGGTGAGATTAATTTAAAATTAGAAACGCTCCCCATTAAATCGGATTTACAAGTATCCCATAAACTCCGGTTGCAAATTGCTAACCAAGCGCAAATACCGGAACAGGAATTACCCCGCATTTTTGATAAATTCTATCGAGTCCAAAATGCTGACCCATGGAAACAAGGGGGAACTGGTTTGGGGTTAGCATTAGTGGAAAAGTTGATCGAACAACTTGAGGGTAAAATTGAAGTTACCAGTCAAAATGGTTGGACTACATTTACTATCGACTTTCCCATCTAATGGGTAGATGTTAAGTTCTGTAAAGCAAAATTGACGGTTTACGGGAGGCAATGGGAGCGAAATTGTTGGGAAAATATGAGTTAAAATGAAGTTTGTATTTTGGGCGTGACGTGGAAAATGGGAAAAGCCAAAACGGACAAACCAACAGAAACTCAAACACCGATAATGACCCGGACACCCCCCTGGGGTAAGGTAATGTTGTTAGAACAGGGGGAACGTTATCGGATCAATCGGATTGTGATTAATCCGGGGTATCAT
Organism: Limnospira sp. PMC 1279.21; assembly: GCF_032349615.1. NCBI lineage: Bacteria > Bacillati > Cyanobacteriota > Cyanophyceae > Oscillatoriales > Sirenicapillariaceae > Limnospira > Limnospira sp. PMC 1279.21. The sequence continues at coordinate 48,982 of NZ_JARPLU010000002.1, forward strand.
ATCAGTACCCAAATGCACTATCATCGTAGTGAACACTGGATTGTAGTGGCGGGAACAGCGAAGGTGAAATGTGGTGATGAAGAAATTATCCTCACGGCGAAGCAGTCTACATACGTCCCGATGAATACCCCCCACCGGGTAGATAATCCGGGAGTGATTCCCCTAGTAATGATTGAAGTACAGAATGGGGAATATTTGGGAGAGGACGACATTATCAGGTTTCCGGAAGTTGATGAGAATATCGATCAATCGGATATTTCCCGTTAATTATCGTCTTGGTCCTCTGTCGGCGATCGCTCCTCGTAGGTAATCACATCTGATTTATATTCGGGTGGTTCCACATGAATTAAAATACGAGCCGGACCATAGCGCTTTTCTAATTGTGCTTCGACGGCTTCAGTAATGTCATGGGCTGTTTCTACATCCTTAGCCCGGACAACCATGTGCATTTCGATAAAAACCTGCCGTCCGATGATACCGCGAGAGGCGATCGCATGACAATTAACGACACCGGGAACAGACATAGCAATCAGCTTAATTTGTTCAGGTGCGATCACCATTCTATCCACCAACCAAGGTAAATTATCGCTAATCACCTCCCACCCGCTGCGAAACACCAAAATAGCGACCGGAAACGCTAACACCACATCCAAAAATTGTAATTGTGGTAAACCCCAAGCATTACCCTGCCACACCCCAATTAATCCGGCGATCACCACAATTGTCGTCCAAATATCACTCATAGTATGTTTAGCGTCCGCCACGAGGAAAGCACTTCCTAGACGCTTACCCACCCGCCGCTCATAATAAGCGATAAAAATATTAATACCCAAGACCACCAACAAAATCCATAAATGTTCAACAGAGACGATCACGGGGTCATTTTCACTGTCTAGCAGACGTTCCACAGCACGGGTGAGGATTTCAAAACAGGCAATTCCCAAAAAAGCGGCAATTCCCAAAGCACCCACCGCATCAAATTTTTGGTGTCCGTAGGGATGTTCGCGATCGGGATGTGGGGAAGCAAAATGATTAGCAACCAATCCTAGCACATTATTCGCCGCGTCGGTGACACTATGCACAGCATCAGCCAACAAACTCAAAGACCCAGTGATCACCCCTAGGGCTACCTTAATCCCGATTACTAATAAATTCAAAGCCAAGGTGATAATCAGAACCCGGCGCACTTGGGAACGGTGATCCACACTCATGATGATACCCTGCTATTTTCCTCAAATTCGCTCTCGAAACTTTCCGGTAAACATCAATCCCCCCCAAACCTCGACATCGGATAATTAAGAGGCGATCGCTAATCGGTACAATTGTTAAGGTAATCATTATTCTACCATTAAAATTATGTCTGCTGCTCCTCTAACTCTCAATTTAATACAGGGCTCAGTAGCCTTGCGCTTCACCCCGCACGCCGCCACCAACTTACAAACAGCCCTAAATGAGTTAACCAAGCTAATAGCAGTGGCTGCTCAATCTACCGCTGGTGGAGGTAGACCCACCCCCCAGAAGTCGATGGAATACCAGTATACCGGAGATGTCTTTCTGGAAGTCTTCTGTAATCCCAACATCTGGCCAAGTCTCTTTGCTGCTAAAGTCTTGATTACCCTCCGCGACGATCGCATTAAACTTACCACGGAGGCTGAATTAACCCAAATCCTTAATGATGTGCAACAATACCTCGAACAGGTTGGCTAAATTCGCGCTATTCACTCCAGTTTTGGCGTAAGTCCCCCCAGACTAGAGCCAAATGCTAGAATATATCCTAGATCCGCGCTAATTAGCCACTTGTTTCTTGTCGTGACGAGTTTTCTGCTACTTATGAATGTCGATAACCTAACCCAAATGCTACACCAAGGATTTCGTGTCACCCTAGGCGCAACATCCTCACTGATTGAAATTCTCCAAGACCCTCAAAAGCGGGAAGCCAACCTGGAAACTATCCAGTCACAGTTAAATGAACTCGCCCAAGAATGGGCGGAAAAAGGCGCTATCACCGAAGAGGAAGCCCGCAGCTTTGTCGATACACTCCTTTCTCAATCAGAATCCACCCAGTCCAGTGAAGTCGATAGTTCAAACATAACTACTCCTACAGATTCCACAGAGTCTGAAGTATCTAGCCCCCAAACCAATGAAATCACCGAAATCCAAAATCTCACCTCTCAAATTGCTAAGTTAAGGGAAGAGTTGGAACGCTTGCGGGAGTCTGATGCTTCCTAATCAACAAAACCAGCCCGTTAGTTAATTAAAGCCAATCCCCCCCACCCGTAGAGACAAGCCTCCCTTGTCTCTACACTTGCTATGATTTTCTGGCATTTGTTCTCGGAACTGTTCCTACAATTGATGATGAACTATTCACCTTTTGAGGAGTCCAATTTCGGGGATTTTGCCGGAATTGAGGATTACTGAAACTATAACTATAAGAACTGAGGGGAACTTCAGGAGAACGGTTCGCAACTACTCCTAAAATGGGGGCGCTCATGTTCGGGTGTTCTTTTAATTGAGCGATCGCATTTTCCAGAACCGAACGATTAATTCGACCCAAACTGGCTACTAACACCATACCACTGGTTTCCGAAGCCAGCAAGTTAGCATCTGCTAATCCTAACATAGGCGGTGCATCATAAATCACCAAATCAAAATCCTGCTCAAGTTTTCGGATTAAATTAATCATCCTATGAGATGATAAAATCCTAATCGGGTCAGGGGGAGTTGAACCTGATGTTAAAACAAACAGATTACTCTCCAAAAAATAGGGCTGAATTACACGCTCTATATCTATATCGAGAGCATCACTAGAAATTAAATCAGTCAACCCCTGCATATTAATTAATCCCAACTGCTGATGGAGACTCGGACATCGCAAGTCACTATCTACCAAAAGCACCTTTCTACCTTGTTCCGCCGCCGCCAAAGCCAGATAAATAGCAGTTGTAGATTTACCTTCCCCAGGGACAGAAGAACTAATCACCATAGACCGAATTTGTTGATCTGGACTCAACAGCCGAATGCTAGTATAAAGGCTTCTAAACGACTCATAAAATGCCGACATGACATTTCCTTGTGACTGATTACTTGACCCAACTCCCAAATCCAAATCTTCGCTATTTTCTAGTGCATAACCATCGGGATTAATATTCTGTGAAACTGTAGACTTCAAATGGCGGTCAAACGGAATAACTCCCAAAATCGGTAACCTTGTCGCCTCCTTAACCTCCTTAACCGTGTAAATCATATTGCTAAGTTGGTCTACCAACAGCGCCAAACCTAATCCTAATAGCAAACCCAAAGCCGTCCCTAAAACTAAATTTTTCTTGAGACTTGCAGAAGAGGGTTTAGGTTCACCCGGAGGAGTTAATAACTCCCAGGGAGCATCCCTTTGAGCCATATCAATTTTAAAAGCCTCCCGTTTTGCCAAAAACTGATTTAAGTTATCCGTAGCAATCAATAACTCTCGCTGAATATCCGTATATTCTCGACTCACTACCGAAAGCTGTTTAACTTCTGCATTAATCCTATCTATGGTATCTTGCAGAATCAGATTTCGTTCTTCTAGGTCTTGAATTTTACTAGCCCACTCTTGACTAACTCGGTTGGTTTCTCTTTGTAAAAGTGGCAATAAACTTTCCCGTTGTTCTTGCAGAATGCTGATTTCTGGACTTTCTTCTAAATAAAGAACCGACTCTTTAGCTATCTGATTATCTATAGCCCGCAGTTGATTCATAATTTCTTGATAACGGGGACTTTCCATCAGTACAGAAGCCACCGCATATTCCGGGGATTGATTAGCGAGTTCCCTTTGTAGGTTCGCATACAAGGCTTTAGCTTGACCCAGTTGCAGCTGATTTTCTAAAAGTTGTTGTTCAATTGACGTTACCTGAGTTGAGAGTTTACTACCCTCAGTTTCCGGGTTTAACAGATTATTGGTTTGGCGGAGAGTCTGTAGTCTTTCTTGCTGATTATCAACTCTTTGTTGTAATTGTGGTATTTGCTCACCCACAAACTCAATACCTTTGAGAATATCTTGTTGTCTGGTTTCTAAGCTATAGTTTAAAAATGCTTGTGAAACCAAATCTAAAACCGACTTAACCAAATTTTTATTAGGGTGCTGATATCCTACTATTAAAATATTTTCAGGAGTCGGCTTGATTCTCAGATTACTGGCAATAAATTTATAAGTAATACCCGGATATTGAGACTGAAGTTCCTCTACAATCGGAACAATAACCCTGGGGCTAGTCAGTAGTTTAAGTTGTACTGCGTCCAGGGTCACAGCTACGATTTCTTCTCGATGACTAAGAGTTTGGGGATTAGCAGAGGAAATTACCTGAGTAGAAATAGCGACTGGCTGAGTTAATATTTCCAACTCAGCTTGATAGATGGGTGTATCAGTAATAGCCTTGTAGACAGCCGCCCCAGCTACCACAATTGTCACTCCACTAATCAGTAAAAGTTTCCGACGAACAGCCCCCAACAGCCGCCCCAAGTCTAAGCCGCCTTCATCATCATCAAGGTGAGTATTGTAAGTCATGGCTATGAATTTGGTGATTGCTTAGGTGCGATCGCCTTATATTCAGCGATAGCACTACATTCTATCTCTCAGTATACTCGGTTGAGTTATGGATCAACTGAGTACATCCAGCCATCAAGCCGCCCCGGAATTAGCTCCATTGAACAACTCGAAGATTTGCCTACAGAATAATTTTAACTTATCGGCTCCCTCATCGGCAGGTTGACACTCACCCCAAAATTGCCAATTGTCTACGGTGGAGACTTTCCACTGTTGTCCACGGTGATCATATCCTGCGGCTTCGACTCCGATCGCCCTAAGTCTAGTCTCATAAGGATCATCATACAGTCGGATCTGAATCAAAATACAGCGACTTTGCATCAACCGACTTCTACCGGGAAAGTTAAAACCAATGTCGATGGAGTCTGGGTCAACTAATTCCCTAGTCTCTGGGTCATTCATCCAGGGCTTGAGGTCTACCCGCACATCGGGAAACTGTGCTTTAAATAGATTAACGACAGAAGCAATTTTGCTGGCAACTTCGAGATTATTAGCTTGTTCGGCTGCATTCACTTTGTGCTGGTCCTCCGAAAAACAGTCCTATCAAAAATCAGATGATGGTGGATTTTTGCATCGTAACCGAGATTTATGAAAAAATCAGGTTATGGTCGAACATAAACCCATTACAGGGTATCTCTGACCGGGTGTGGTGGCAGGTTATTTAATTGCTGTTGGTCCGTAAATAGTCAAAATGCTGCAAAAATCGGTAGGATCGAAAAAGTGATCGAAAAAATTTGACAGGAGAACATAACATGGATCTGGTGGTACTCCAGAATCAGTTAGATAACATTTCATTTGCCATTCTGCTAATCACAATGTTGATTTACTGGGTAGGGGCTGCATTTCCTCAAATACCCACCTTGCAGGGCTTAGGAACCGCTGGTATGGCGATCGCCAACCTGTCCATAGCAGCCCTATTAGGGGCTAGATGGATGGAAGCCGGATATTTTCCCATTAGTAACCTCTACGAGTCCCTATTTTTCCTGGCTTGGGGGATTACCGCCATGCACTTAGTGGCGGAAAACATGAGTGGTAGCCGTTTGGTCGGTGTGGTAACAGCCCCGGTAGCTATGGCGATCGCCGCCTTTGCAGCCCTCAAGCTACCCGCCCCCATGCAACTATCAGAACCTTTAGTCCCAGCCCTAAAGTCCAACTGGTTAATGATGCACGTTAGCGTCATGATGATCAGTTATGCCACCCTGATGGTGGGTTCCCTATTGGCGATCGCCTTTTTAATTCTAACTCGCGGCCAAGCCGTCCAACTTAGTGGCAGTTCCCTGGGGACCAGAATTTCCCGGAATCATAAATCATCCCTTCTGGAAGTACAAACCATTACCACTTCCCCTAATGCTCTGCTATCGACCTCCAAACCTTCAGAATTTGCCGCTGCTACCAACGGTCAAGGTTCTACCGCCCTTCTCGAGTTAGTTACCCCCTCAACAGGCCAACCAACCAGCACCGCCACCCTATCACCCCAACGTCTCAGCCTAGTAGAAACCATTGATAACATCAGCTATCGGATCATCGGTTTAGGTTTTCCCCTACTCACCATTGGCATTATTGCTGGTGCAGTTTGGGCTAATGAGGCTTGGGGTTCTTACTGGAGTTGGGACCCCAAAGAAACCTGGGCTTTAATCACCTGGTTAGTTTTCGCCGCCTATCTCCACGCCCGCATTACCCGAGGATGGCAAGGCAGGAAACCCGCCATTCTAGCTTCTGTAGGATTTTTGGTGGTTTGGGTGTGCTACTTAGGAGTTAACCTATTAGGCAAGGGTCTCCACTCCTATGGTTGGTTCTTCTAACAAATAGTGCGGCACAAGGGGCCAGTTCTGTAATCATCTCTATTTTCCCCAGACTTTTGAGAACCCGCCCGTACATATTCTACAGGGTGGAAACAAGGGCTAAGACCTGATTACCGCCCTGATCCCAAATTCACTAAAAAGGAAATTTCATGAACAACCTAACTCGTATTTTGGATGATAACGACGTACTCCATACCGGTTCGAGTACCCTCATGTTTCAATGCACCTTCAAGGTCAGCGAATTTCTGACTATGATGCAGTCTAAGTTGGAAGAGGAAAATCTGTTTGGGGAAGGCATTGAGTGCGAACTACTTACCCCCGGCGGCCCCTGGGAAAAGGGTCGGTTTCAAATCTGTTTAGAGTTTGTCAGTGATAATGTTACCAGCGCGAACGCTATCCCATCTGTTGACTATGGCATGATGGGCGGCGGCGATACTCCTGAAGTTTTGCCAGCCCATATTCGACGACAAACCCAAAGAATTGGTATGTGGAGTTAGCAGGACGTAACTCTCATCTCAGGATTGATTCTGGGAAGCAGCCACCGATTCATGAGGGTCGGTGGCCGGAGGGTGTCAGATATTACAAACCTAAATCCAATTTCCACCCGTTCAATTTACCAGTGTGATGGGGCGCTAAATCCGCGACAACTAACCGCCAAGTCCCCTGTGGTGAGTGATTTAGTAACTCTCTCATGTAGGGAGTCGTCTGGAGATTATAGGTAGTTTTCAAAACCTTATTGCCTCCCAAAGTGCGACCCTGGAGTAGAACCTCCTCCCCGTGTGGAGCAATTAACCGCACTTCCAAATCACCCAAAAATTGATGCTCGATATCGACAGTCACCTGGATATCTAAAATCGGGCTAGTATTAGCAACAGAAATAGTGCTAGTCACCCCCTGGGGGTTATTATCAGGGATATTTAAGACGCGGTTATTAGATTGCTCCACCCGCCTTTGCACCTGTTGGCGGCTTACTCGTTGACTTTGAGCCATTTTGACGGCTTTTTCAGCATTAACTCGACCGTAGCCAAACCATTGGGAATATCCATTACCATCATAGGTTCCCATGCTGATAGCCAACTGAGGATCAGCATCAGGGTCTACAATCTTATCGGCGGTTTGTTCAATGATGCGGCGCACTTCCCTAGCACTGAGATCAGGATTAACAGATAAGACCAGAGCGGCTACTCCAGCCACGAGAGGAGTGGCGGCGGAAGTTCCTCCAAAATGGGATGTAAAGTCACCCTGATCATAGCCGGCTGCACCTACGCGATCGCTGGTAAAAACTCCTAAACCACGCAGAGCGGTTCTAATCGCTGGAGGGGTTCCAATATAGCCAGTTTCTTGGAGCCACATTCCGGGGGGGGCATTGTTACTGGGGGCACAGACGGTGATTCCGGTTCCCCAATTGCTGTAGGCGGCTTTTTTATTAAGACTGGTACAGGCGGATACGGAAATTACATCAGGATGAACCGCAAATCCAGATAACCATCTGACTCGGCCTGATATGACATTATTAGGCCAGCCACTTTCATTAATGGTTCCGTTGATGGGGCGATTGGCGTTTCCGGCCGCAAATAATACGACGCAGCCTCGACCGTTGCGCCCTACGGTGGCGGCTTTGGTAATTACTGCTCGCTGTCGTATGGACAAGGGGAAATAAACGGCACTCGCCCCCCAACTACAGGAGATGACAGAGGCTCGGTTATTGATAGCCCAATCAAAAATCCTTTCGACTGATTCATCATCGAGATATCCAGTGGTGCGAATGGGCATTAAGGCACAACCTGGCGCAACTCCGACGATACCTTTGCCATTTTCTTCGGCGATCGCTAATCCGGCGCAGGCGGTTCCGTGGTTATCTGAAGGAGATTGTGGTGAGGGGAGACGATTTTGGCCTTTCAGGTCAATGGGGGCGACAATTTTTCCTATACCCTGAAAATCCGGGTGATTGAGGTCGATCGCATCATCGGTAATAGCAACCACTATAGATCTGGTTCCTCGGGTAATATCCCAAGCTGGTTCTACCGAGATATGAGCATCAGGAGCTACGTCAGCACCTCCGGTATTATGGAGATACCACTGACGCGGGTAGAGAGGATCACTAGGTCGATAATACTTTTGGCTTTTGACCACAATATTCGGTTCTGCTACTAGAACTTCTGGGTTCCAGGTCAGGCGGTTAGCAATTTTAATCGGATTTTCTTTAGCTTGGCGGATGACTTCATAAACAAAGGTGTTGGGAACACCATAGACGGATTTTAATAGTCTCAAACCTTGGCTGTTGGCGATCGCATTGCGGTTGGACTCCTCAACATCTTCGTTAAACTGAATGGTGATTTGATTGGTCAGATACATAACCATTCCCGGATTATTATCAGCCTGATAGACATGACTCGCAAAAGCCACCCGATCTGACTGACGAGCCAGTTCCATCGCCTGATCTAGTTCTGTGTCTTTTACCTTAACCTCTTGGAGTTCTGGTGGTACTGAGGAAGTTTCCTCAATGTGGATAGGCAAATTTTCCAAGTTTTCTGCCTCAGATACAACCGGGGTAAACTGAGGGCCACTATCCGTGACTGGTTGTTTTGGCGTGAGTCCATCAGCCTGACCCGGTAGGGGGCTGACTCCAGCACCGCCTACTGGGGGTGTGGAAACCAGGCGAACCGTAAACCGCCCAGGAACTTTAGTAATTGCCAGTTCCTCACCTCCCCGTTGTAGAATGCTGCCAAGACTTTCTTCGGGAACACCTATGCCCTGATATTGTTGATCGTTAATCTCGTAGGGGTTAGCTGATGTCATTTTGTTATAATCCTCAAAACTGCTCACTATTATTGGCTCAATAGATTAAGTCCGATGTTAATGGTTGACCGAATCAAGCTGGTTGGGATGGATGGTCATCCTATAAAGACTATAACCCTTGGCTGGTCAGGATCTACAACAGTTTTGCTCAACTCCCACAATTTGGCCAGAAAATGATAAGATCCGTAAACATAAATAACCTTTCATTTCGCGATCGCATGATGCTGTCCCGTTTCATAGTCCGCTATCCGCAAGTTTGTCTGAGTATATTGGCATCAGTCTTAACTGTTTTCACCGTCTCAGGCAGTGCTACAACGGTTATGGCTCAAGATCCTTCTGTGTATGATGAGCCCACAGGTGAAGGGTCCGGCTCTGAATTTCCTCGAGATTTAAGTCCGACTCCAGTACCTATGAATCCTCAAGATATGCGCCCATTGAGCCTTGATAGTAGTTTTTTAAGTGTTCAAGGGGGGGAGCGCTTGTTAGCCGAAGCCGGGGAAGCCATTAGTAACGAGAATTACGCCCAGGCGGCGAGGAAACTCCAGGAGGCGCGGCAAATTTTCAATCAGCTTTCCAATTTTCATCAACAGTTAGCCAGCAGTTTCTCAGGGGTTGACAACCGCATTGCTGACCAACATCGCAATGAGGCCAGAGATACCGCTCAAATGAGGGATACAGCCACTTATCAATTGGCTTTAGTCCATCGCGCCCAAAATCAACCCGAGTTAGCGGTTCCCCTGCTGGTGCAAATTATTCGTTCTCAAGCCCCAACCCGGGATTTAGGCCAAAAAGCATATCAACAATTACTTGAATTAGGATTTGTCAGCAGTCCCGCCAGGGGTAGTGCTTCTTCTAACCCGGCGACCACTTCCAATGCTCAATAATTCATCTACAATCAAACATAGTCGTTTCATAGGAATCCCATGATCACCCTTTCCCAAGTTGAGGCAATGATTAAGTCTGAGTTGCCTGATGCTGTTGTTAAAGTTGAAGACCTCGGCGGCGGCGACCATTTACAGGCTGTAGTGGTTTCGCCTCTGTTTGAGGGCAAAACCCTGGTGAAACAACATCAGATGGTTTATAAAGCTGTTAAGCAAGCTATGGCAACAGAGGCCATTCATGCCCTGGCCCTGAAAACTTATACCCCCCAAGAGTGGTCAAAAGTCAACCAGGCTGCTTAATTTGTTGATCTAAGTTGTCAATAACTGAATTGAATAATCACTATGAATCCTGAAGTAGAAGCCAGAATTGAAAACCTGATTAACCAGCACAAGGTTTTTGTGTTTATGAAGGGTACCAAGTTGATGCCCATGTGCGGTTTTTCCAATAACGTGGTACAAATTCTCAATAGTTTAGGGGTTCCCTTTGAAACCCTCGATGTTTTGGAAGATGGAGAAATTCGCCAAGGCATTAAGGAATATTCAAACTGGCCGACCATTCCCCAAGTTTACGTCAATGGCGAATTTGTCGGCGGTTCCGATGTGATGATTGAGCTATATCAGAAGGGCGAACTACAAGAGATGCTAGAGGTGGCTTTGGCATCATAGTCGGACTTACTAATTAACTCCCAGACCCAGCCTTCGAGTGGCTGGGTTTGGTAACAATATCTAGTAGTAGTCTACTTCTGGTTGCGGTAGGGGAGTCATTTCCAAGTTAGACGGGTCGTTGATGTACCTAAAGGTTTCTTCCTCTAGGCGGTGAATTTGATAAGGTTCGAGGACGTTTGTATTTCTCAGGGCGGCAATGTAGCCATCTACAAACATTCTAAGCTCATCATAACGATAGCCTCGATTCCACATTTCGACGAGGGAATCGGTGATTTTTTGGTAGTGCCGGATGGTCTGAGCATTCTGTAACATGGTGGAAACCTCAAGTTATAATCTATATGTTGGGGGTATGGTTAAGGGATTAGTCTCTACCTTGATTCAGTTTTATACACCTCACCGATATGGATTTCTGGCATTCTAGCTGAATCGGACTATGATTGAAAAGACTTGGACCTCTAGTTATAGGTTTCCCTGGACTGATGGCAATTGTTTCAACTTCTTACTGATTCCCCTCATTGTGATCATAATGCACCCCGGAAAATTACGGGGGTTGTGGGCTGATGGCCGCTTTAAGGTTGATGCCTCTCTCCCTCTGTGATTTTTATATTAACCTAATTCTGATCATAGATATAGGGTGGATTGCCGATCGCAAGGGTAGCAGGAGTTACAAAATGATGATTTAGACTCTGTTAACCTTGTGTGCAATTATTGATAAAGGAAGCTGGCACCAGTGGGATCTGCTTATATTTCAATTATTGAAGGAAATCCGCACCTGCGATCGCTGTTAGGTTGGCATCTTCAGCACGTTGGTTATTCGGTGTGTCAATCTGCGGACTTTCATCATGCTAGAGAGGTGTTTTACACTACTCAGCCTAGTTTAGTAGTTCTTGATGCAGAATTACCAGGCGGCAATAGTCTAGAATTCTGCCAGTGGCTACTACAGCAACGACAGTCTTTAATCCTGATGCTTTCGGCTCGGAATACGGAATCTGATATTGTCCGTGGTTTGAGAGCCGGAGCCGATGATTATCTAACTAAACCTTTTGGAATGCAGGAGTTTTTGGCGAGAGCTGAAGCACTTATGCGTCGCACCCGCAATGTTGCTCCTCCTACCAGTTTAGATTATGGGGATTTGAAAATTGATTTGGTACAGCGTCGGGTTTATCTTCTGGGTCAACTGATAGAACTGACTCCCCAAGAGTATAGTCTTCTTTATGTTTTGGCTCAAAATGATGGGGAGCCTCTCAGTCGTTCGGAACTTTTACGGCGCGCTTGGCCAGATTATATTGATAATCCCCGCACGATTGATACTCATATTCTATCATTACGCAAAAAGATGGAAACTGACCCTCGACAGCCTAGTTTAATTCAAACGGTTCGTAATATTGGTTATCGATTGAATTTGGATGTTCTTAAACCTGATCCAAGTTGGTATCCTAGTGTTAATGGTCAATTACCACCAATTCAGGCTAAAACTGGTAGCTAATTGTGAGGATTCGGTAGGGTGCGTCAGCACCAGTATATCAATGGCATTGTTAACCAGAACATTCACAACTGACGCACCCAATAAAAGGCTTTTACTCGGTTTGTATGATTCCCTATATAGGGAATAGAGTTGAGAAAAAGCCGTTTTTAGTTATGGGCAATGATGGTAAATTTATTAATCAGATAAATCCACCATATTGCAGATAATAAATCAGCCGTTTTTGATGGAAAATCTCATCAGGTTAAATTTGGGTTTATAGGGTGCGTATCGCAGGGGAATATCGAAAAGCAGAGATTGCTTTAAAAGGCTTTTGTAATGGCAAAAAGTGTCAAAGGTTGCTTGACCGTGATATTTACCGATACCGCTTTCTCCTACGCCTCCAAAAGGCAAAGATTGACCCCCAACTTGCATAATAGTTTCATTGAAACAAATACCCCCAGATGAGGTTTCTTGAAGAACGCGCTGTTGTGACTGTTTATTACGCGAAAATAGGTAAAGTGCGAGAGGTTTGGGTCTGGCGTTAATTTGACTAATCGCATCTCCTAAATCATTATATGTCAAGATAGGTAAAATCGGCCCAAAGATTTCGTCTTGCATGATGGGGTCTTCCCAGGAAACCTCATCAATTAGGGTGGGAGAAATATAGCGATCGCTTTCATCAAATTTCCCACCAGCGACAATCTTACCATCATGTATTAACTCAGTTAACCGATGAAAATGATAGTGATTAATAATCCGCCCATAGTCGGGACTTTGCTGCGGTTCGGAGCCATAAAAACTCTCAATACAGCCAATCATAGCTGTAATTAAGTCCGATTTAATGCGGCGGTCTACCAATAAATAATCGGGAGCTATACAAGTTTGACCAGCATTAATAAACTTCCCCCAAACTATTCTTTTGGCGGTATAATCTAACTGAGTATCAGCATCGACAATACAGGGACTTTTGCCACCCAATTCTAAGGTAACGGGAGTCAGATGTTTGGCGGCGGCGGTCATGACAATTTTACCGATACGCTTCCCTCCGGTAAAAAAGATGTGGTCGAAGGGTTCATCTAATAGTTGTTGGCTAACTTCTACCCCCCCTTGAACAGTGGCAATATAGTTAGGTGAAAAAGTTTTGCTAATCAGATCAGCTACGACTTGGGAAGTGTGAACAGCTAGTTCAGAGGGTTTGAGGATAGCACAATTCCCGGCAGCGATCGCACCAACTAGGGGAGAAATGACCAATTGAAACGGATAATTCCAAGGTCCGATAATTAAGACAACTCCCAAAGGTTCAGGATAGATATAGCTAGAAGCAGGAAAGGCGGTGGGGTGGGTCTTGACCCGGCGAGGTTTGACCCAGGACTTTAGATTTTTGAGAGCATATTTAATTTCTCCGAGGGTGGACAGTTCAAACAACCCTTCTAACTCAGGACGGCCTAAGTCAGCTTTGACTGCTTCTAGGATAGGTTGTTCAAAATCGGCGATCGCCTGTTGGAGTCGTCGCAGTTGCGAGAGTCGGAAGTCTACCTGTTTAGTCTGTCCGGTGGCAAAAAATTGTCGCTGTTGGCTGATAATTTCCGAGATATTCAAGTTTTCTGTCATTATTGAGAATTTCCTTATGGTTAGAAGTTCCCCTGTTATAGACCAGGGTACTGACAGTCTGCTATATCTGGTTATGGTGGCATAACAGACTATTGTTACCTGTTCTACTGCCCTCTGGATAGTTACTGCTGGCGCAGTTTCCCCTATCCTTAGTGTAATAGTGCGATCGCTAATTTCGTTAACAGTGAAGCGGTAAGCCTCAACTCAGGTACCAAAGAAATTGACATGGACATGAAAGAGATTCTATATCTGGAAATTCCTAACCCCGATACACACAGCGTTTGTACCTGGTTGCAGCAAACGTTTAATCCGGGGGTGGGCGAGAAAATGATCACCCCAGACGGGTTTCGCCTGAAATTTCCTCAACAGGGGTCTGGGGAATTGTCGGTGTTTACTTGGTCAGTCCAACGCACAACCTATCTCAAGGTTTTTCGGGTGGGGACTGTGGGAAGTTCTCAAGAAAAACAGGTACTCAACAGCCTGGAAACTGGGTTAAGACAGGAGTTTCCCTATCAGTATCCTGAACCTCCAGCCATTGATTTGTCGAAGGAGTCGATTTTTGAGGCTTTGGCTGCCTATTATCCCCAAACGGTCAAATATTTTCAGAAAATCCCTAATGGGGAATATGACTTAAAACGGGTGTACTGGTGGGAAAAACGCTGGCGGGAGGGGGTGAGAAATCCACAAACTCCTAAACAGGTCATTTTTACTGAGGCGAGAACCGACTCTGATGGCGAGTTGCCTAGTTATGACCTAATTTATGTTGGTGGGGCTTTAGGGGTCATTCATGCGGCGGTAATGGCACGTTTAGGGTATCGGGTGCTATTGATGGAACGTCTCCCCTTTGGTCGGATGAACCGGGAATGGAATATTTCTCGCAGTGAATTACAGAGTTTAATTGACCTGGGATTGTTCACCGGGGCGGAAGTAGAGAGTTTTATCGCTAGGGAGTATAAAGACGGTTTCCACAAGTTTTTTGATGCTAATAATCCCCCCATCGCTAAGGGGGAAGTTTTGCATACTCCTAGAGTTTTGAATGTAGCCATAAATACCGATAAATTGCTGTCTTTGTGTGGTGAAAAACTGCGACAGGCGGGGGGAGAAATTTGGGATAAAACCGAGTTTATTCGGGCGGATATAGGGGGCGATCGCGTTAAGGTTACCGCTACTGATTTGACTACTAATTCCGAACGCATAGCTACGGGAAGGTTATTGGTTGATGCTATGGGGACCGCTTCCCCTATTGCTTGGCAACTTAATGGCGATCGCACTTTTGATAGTGTTTGTCCTACCGTCGGGGCTGTGATTAATGGTGGGTTTGAACCTGGAGTTTGGGATTCTAATTATGGGGATGTTCTCCACAGTCATGGGGATATTTCCAAGGGTCGCCAATTGATTTGGGAGTTGTTCCCCGGCGAAGGTGATGAGTTGACTATTTATCTGTTTCACTATCATCAGGTTAATCAGATTAACCCCGGTTCTCTGTTGGAAATGTACGAGGATTTCTTTACCATTTTACCAGAATATCGTCGTTGTAATCTGGATAATTTGGTGTGGAAAAAGGCGACTTTTGGCTATATTCCCGGTTATTTCAGTCTGGGAGGAAGCGATCGCACTGTCGCCTATGACCGTTTAATTGCTATTGGAGATGCTGCTTGTCTTCAGTCTCCTTTAGTGTTTACAGGTTTTGGTTCTTTGGTGCGGAATTTATCCCGTTTAACCGATTTATTAAATACCGCACTCAAGCATGATTTACTAACCAAATACTACCTGAATAAAATTCGCGCCTACCAAAGCAATATCGCCGTTACTTGGTTATTTTCTAAGGGAATGATGGTTCCCACCGGGCGTTATCTTCCTCCTCAAAGAATCAACTCCATTTTGAATACTTTTTTTGGGCTTTTGGCTACAGAACCCGAAGAAGTGGCTAATACATTTATTAAGGATAGGACAGACTGGTGGACCTTTAACCGTCTGGCTTTGAAAGCCGCGCGCATGAACCCCCAGTTGCTGATTTGGATTTTAGATTTTGTCAATACTGGGGAAGTTATCCGCTGGATGATTAGTTATTTTACCTTCACCTGGTTGGCGTTCATCAGTTGGCTATTTAGTTGGGTTCCCCCCCTCGCGCGTCGCCTTCAACCCTGGTTAGAACCTCGTTATCCGGGGCTATGGCTGTTATTATTATCCACCAGTTATGTACTGACAGATGGTTTGGGACAGCATCAACCACCACTTCTCAGGAAGTTACAACCCAGGACCTCTTAATCATTCATGATTAATTATTAGCAGAAGTCGCCGGTTTAGGGTCAAAGCTGGGAAATGGGGCGACACCCCCTTGATATAGGGGAAGTACACCGTTCCATTTCTGAATCATCTTTTCCTGAAGTTCTAATTCCCTGAGTCTGATAGTCATGGGGTTGACTGTGGATGCACTAATTCTGGCTGCTTCTGCGTCCGCTTGGGCTTTCGCTAGTTGACGTTCTGCTTCCGCTTGGGCGACTTGTAGTTGTGCTTGAGCGGCGATCGCCTGTTGTTCAGCTTGAAAACGGGCCGTCATTTGCGCTTCAATGGCGCTATCAAAACGGGGCTTACTGACAAACCCAATCGAATCAAATTCCACCCCCACGCCGACAAATTTTTGGTTTAAGCAGTTTTGAACCGAGGTCAATAGTTCTCGCTGTTTAGTTCCGACAATATCTTCCGGTCTTAATCCGGCTGCTTCTTGGTTAAAGCAGTTGCGGAGTTCACTGCGGACTAAAGTCGCTTTAAACTCATCAGGGTCTTTCAGATATTTACCATAAAAATCCTTGATTTGGTTCGTATTGAAAAAGTAGGAGAGAGAAATATCTGCATTGACGCTAGTTCCCCCAACTCCGAAAGTGATGCTTTCATCGAGAGGTGAACCTTCATCTTTAGCCGAGGTGAGGATGTAATATTGAACGTGATCGGGAAAAACGATAATTTCCTCGCTGTAACCATTGTACCATACTTTTCCGGTGCTAATAGTGGCATTCTGTACACCGCGATTGCTTCCGTACATTTGCACTCTCAGTCCTACATAACCAGGGGGAATGCGTTTAACACTGGTTCCCGGAATTACGCCACAGGAAGAGATACTCATACTTACTAAAATGGCGCATCCTGTTAACCCTAGTAAATTGGGGATTTGCGCGGTTTTCATCATCATAATTACCTCTGGGAGTCTAACAGTTTTAACCAAGATGTTTCATCTTCGGGAAATGTTGCTTGTAGCTGTTTTTGTTCGACTTTGGCGCGATGAATTTTGCGGGTAACATGAGAAACCGATAAGCCTGGAATTATTACTAATCCAGTTAAGTAGCCAAATACTCCTAACCAGACTTTCGGGTTACTGGGGGAACTAACTAAGTTGGCGGAAGTTCCTAAAATCCAAAAGCAAAGGATGAGTTCAAAACAACCAACTACTAGCCATTTAAGCAGGGTTTTCATGACTGGGGAATAGAATCGAGTTATAGCCCGGGGGTTAACTCGATGGGGTGAATATGCGCGATCTATTTAGCTCCTGTGTACTATTATAGGCGATCGCTTTAGGACTCAACAGATATCAAAGATTTTTTTAAGATTGTCTGGCGAACCTCAACAGCAGATAGGTTTAGTCATTAGTAACTGTTACCTAAAGTTTTGGAAAACCCCGTTGATGAGGCTATGAACTAGGAAATATTTACCTAAACGGACTCCATTCCACCGAAAAATATAACCCATGTTCTTGGAGAGTTCGTTTATTGGAACTAAGTTCTATCAGGGGAATTCCCCAATCAAACCTGGCGCGGAAATTATCACCATACTGCCAACGCAAGCCTAAACCTAAAGACATTAAAGTTTCCGCAGATAATTGCAATTCGTCAGCGTTGCTACTCCAGGCTGTACCGAAATCGACAAAGGGGGTAACTTGTAAAATTCCCTTATTGTTATCTACTCGGAGAATGGGATAGCGTAACTCCGCCGAAGCAAATATAAAATTATCGCGCAATAAGGCATCCTGACGGTATCCCCGAAGATTGTCTAATCCCCCTAATCCTACTTGTTCTAGGGGTACTAATTCCTGTGTAGATAATTGGATATCCGATCGCAATAATACGGGGGTATTTGGGGCTAATAATCGCAGCCACTGTGCTTGACCTCGCCATGCTAGATATTGGCTATCAGGACCATCATCATTAATCGTCGAGTTCAACAGATTTAAGCCTATACTAAATTGCGATCGCGCCGCCAAAACCTGTTGAGTTCCTCGCCTGGTATATTCCTGAGATAAGCGCAAAATTGATAGGCGGGTTTGACCATCCGAGTCCGCACCTCTAGCTAAGGGAAAACCTATGCCTAAAATAGATGTCTCGCTTTGGCGACGAGCGAAACTAACACCCAAAGCCAACTCTTCTGTAGGTGTCTGAATAATAGGTTGGCGATATCGCAATTCAAAGGTCGTGCTTTTCGCCTCAATATCCAGTTCATTAAAAGGTCGTTCTACAATATTACTATCCGTATAATTAAAGTAAAATCCGACCGTACCGTTGCGGGCATTAATCGGAAAATCATAGAATATATCTACTACATTACTGCCATCCGTATTACTATAATATATCCCTAAACCATCTCCTTGTCCGAGAAGATTCGCCTCTGTCAGTTCAATGCCTCGTTGAAACGTGCTAACACTGGGGGGCGATAGTTATTAGCAAATAAATTAATATCGAAGGTTTTAGCCGTCGCAAATTCTACGTCTAAGATACTCTGACCAGGACAAGTTCCCGTAGATAATTCAGCTTGTATCGTATCAATTAGGGGGTTTAATTGTAATAGTTGTAACGCCGCCAGTAGACGATTTTGATTGAGGGTTTTTGCCGTAGCCACAGCTAGACTACTACGCACATAATTGGGGTTTAGTCGTCCTGTAGCGCTGACGTTAATATCAGTTACTTCGCCTTCTAAAATTTGGATATTTACCGTTCCCTGTTGCAGTTCCTGGGGGGGGATAAAAGCGCCCGAAGTGATGTAACCTTCGCTGATATAAAGATTGGTAATCGCCGAACGTGCTTGCAAAAGTTCCGCAAACGTAATCGGACGGTTTAGAAAAGATTGCGTAACTTCTGCTAGTTGTTGATTACTAAAGGCTGTGTTTCCTTCAAAGCTGAATTGTTCGACAATAATAGTAATAGATACATCTGGAGTTTCTTCGATATTTTCTGGTGTCGGTAAAGGGGAAGGAAATAACTGATCAGGTGTGGGTAACTGCGGGGGAAGTTCGGGTTCTGGTTGGGGACGTTCTGGTAGTGATGGAATGGTGTTGGGAACCTCTGGAAAATTTACAGGTAAGACCGGGGAGAGGCTTTCGGCTAGGGTAGCACAAGGGTAAGTGATAGCTACAATCTTAATAGTGGTATTTAGTAGCAACTTCAATAGGTTATTGAACATAGGTTTTGGAGTTCAGATGCCCATATTTACTCCTCAATGTGTAACTGCCAGCTATATTGAGATTTTCATCATTTTAGCCTGGTTTTTTGTGTCTGACACGGTTAAATATTTCCCAGAGGTTGCCGTTAGTTTCAATGGCTGATTAATCAGAATTGGTCGCTAACAGGTCCCTGACTTGTTGGGCTAAGGTCAAGGGGTTGAATGGTTTGGTAATCACTCCGGTGATGTCCATTTGTTCAAAGCGATCGCGATCTTGTTTTAGCACTTTGGCTGTCAGCAGAATTACCGGAATTTCTCGACAGCTTGGTGTTTGTTGGAATTGCCTGGCCAACTCGAAACCATCGAGATCTGGCATGGATACATCTAACAAAATCGCATCAGGATGTTCCGTTTTGGCTTTCTGTAACCCCTCTTGACCAGACTTGGCTGTAATTACATCCCAACCTCCCAGATCGGTCAGACAAACCCGGACAATTTCCCGGATACGTTCTTCATCATCAATTACTAAAATTTGGGGTTTTGACATAGGTCACAATTTAGGCCACAATTTACGATGTAAGCAATATAAAACTACTCTGGCTTATTAGATTCAAATAGACAAGCATTTTTCCGGTCTACGAATACAGAAAGTTATATAGATAATTATCAATTTTTACCTGTTACTTCTGTGGTCTGTCCCTGATGGCATTTGAGTTAAGCCATACTTATATATCTGGCAAAATGATTTTAATATTTAAAAAATTGTAAATATTTATGACATTTTTATTGAGAATATTTCCCACAAATTTGACGAGAGAATGGGGGTTATGGTAGGGTGGAAAAAATCAAAAATGAGCGCTGTTTGTGTGCGTATAGCAAAAATGAGGCTAAAACCCTGATTATGTCGTCAGTTTAAATGTCAGTGGGCGGAAAATGGCTAATCCCGAGACACCAATTTTGCCGAAAAAATGGACGGCCAAAAATCGGGGGGTTGACAAAAATCACATTTTGTGCATCATGACTGTTAAATGGGGAAATTGAGTTTTTAAAAACAAGTTTAATGGTCAGTACGGTTGGTATGTATAACCATAGGAATAGTGAAATAAAAAGTGCTGCCTTTAGCCAATTGACTTTCGACCCAAATTTTGCCGCCGTGTTGCTGAATAATACTTTGACAGATAGATAAACCTAAGCCAGTCCCACCCTTTTGGCGAGAGTCCGAGGCATCGACTTGCTGAAAGCGACTAAAGATAGTTTCTAGTTGTTCGGGAGGAATGCCACGTCCCTGGTCGCGGACTTGAAAAAGCACCATATCATCCTGTGGATAAGCTGAGAGAGTGACGGTGGTATGGGGAGGGGAAAACTTAATAGCATTACCGACCAAATTAGTCAGAGTTTGTAGCATAGCATCTCGTTCCGCCCAGAGTTGAAGGGAGGTGGGTAAAATTTCGAGGGTAATGGAGTCTTGATGAGCGATCGCTTGTAAACTCTTAACCACTTGTGTCATCAAGTCCTGAGCGGAACAAGCCTCCATTTGAAATTCAACCTGACCCGAGTTTAACCGTTCAATATCAAGAATATCATTCACCAGTCGCACGAGTCTTTCTGTCTCTAATAAAGCAATTTGAATAAATTTATGAAACTCCTGGGGTTTGTGATCATACAAGCCAGAAGATAACAGTCCTAAAGAACCTTGAATAGCGGTGAGTGGCGTTCTCAGTTCATGGCTAACCACAGAAATAAACTCATTTTTCATCTGTTCTACAGCTCGCCGTTCACTGATATTCTGAGCTTGAGCAATAAAATAGAGAGGAACCCCGTCAATATTTCGGACTACCGACATACTTAACAATACCCAAATCACATATCCTTGCTTATGAAGGTAACGTTTTTCTACATAGTAATATTGAACTTGACCATCGAGCAATTTTTGAATGGATTTTACCTCCTGCTCATAATCTTCTGGGTGGGTGATATCTTTACATTGAAGTTGGAGTAGTTCTGCTTCCTGGTAGCCTAACATTTCACATATACAGCGATTAACTTTTAAGCAGTTTCCTTGGGGGGATAACAATGCCATACCGATCGCTGCATCTTCAAAAGCAGTGCGGAAGAGTTCCTCACTATCTCGGAGTTTTTGTTCGGCTTGTTTATAGTGGGTGATATCAAAGGTTAAACCTAAAATTTGGCTAAGTTTACCCTGTTTGTCTAACAATGGTAAATATTTAACAATCAGGGTTTTTGGGGGTTGATTTGGAAGCGTAATAGTAGCTTCGCCCATTTGTATGCTTAGGGTTTGGATCGTTTTTTCTAGCAAGGGTAAATAGTGGGAAGTTGCCTCTGGGAGAAATAGCTCTTCATCTCGGCGACCCATAAATGTTTCTTCTGACCAGCCTGTTAGTTCTAATGCTCGTTGGTTGACGAATTTTAAACGGCGATCGCTGTCATAAATTACAAAGACATCAGGAGCATGGTTTACCGCTAGGCGTAGGAGTTCTTCGCTTTCTGCTAAGGCTATTTCTGCTTCTTTGCGATCGCTAATATCTTCCGCAAATCCTATATAACGCAGGGGAGAACCATCGTCATTATAAATAATGTTGACTTCTTCATAAACCCACCTAATTACACCATCATTTCTAATAATCCGATATTCTCGTTTAACCAAATTATTTTGATGCTGTTTTTCCTGATAATTAATTACTGCTCCTCGGTCTTCTGGGTAGATGGTATTTAACCAAGAATCAGGATTTTGATAGAGACTCTCACAGGTGCGTCCCCAAATTTTTTCATAGGCTGGGCTTAAATAAATATATTGTCCTGAATGGGCGCATTTTACAAAGAAAAACTGACTGATAGTAGAGGCAATTTCTTGAAAGCGTTTTTCACTTTTGATTAAGGCGACTTCAGTTTTTTTACGATAGTTAATATCTGTGATAATCGCACAACATCCAGCATATTTACCATCATCAAATATAGGATTAGTTGATAGTATAGTCCAGAGAATATCTCCGTTTTTCCGCTTCCATTTAAACTCATGTTGTTCCGCAATACCTTCACGACGACGTTGCAGATAATTTTCGACTATTGGATAATCCTGTTCATCCACAAACTTAAATAGGGAAGATTGAGTTATTTCTTCTTGGGTATAACCCAGCATATCTGCCATTTGCTGATTGACACAAGTGGTCATATTGTCACTGTCAATCATCCAAACTCCTTCGAGGGTCGTTTCAATGATAGTCCGAAATTTAGCCTCGCTTTTTATTAAAGCTGCTTCCGTCTTTTGGCGATCGCTAATATCTTGAACCCAAGACAGCAACATATTCAGTTTTCCTGATTCATCGTAAAAATTGGAATTGTACCACTCACAATAAATAACTGAGCCATCTTTGCGGTAATTACGATTTATGCAAATCCTCCTTTTTTCTTGATTAGCAAAAATGGTCTGAGTTTCTCGATTAATGCGATCGCTATCTTCCTCAAAGATTAATTTCCATTCATTCATCGACTTACCCAACACTTCCGACTCAGACCAACCAAATATCTCTTCTGCTTGCTTAGACCATTGGATAACCCGCAATTTTCGATCCCAAATAATAGTTCCCATGGGAGAATTATCAATCAGTGTTTTTAATTGATGATTCACCGATTGTAATTGCTGTGTAATTCCTGAATGATGGGTGAAATCATCCCCTCTGTGGGAGGATAGCAGTTGCATTTCAATGCGACCTTGTGCTTCTTCCAAATCTAAGGGATAAATCAGAACATCTGCTACTCGCAAGTTCAACCGGCGAACTTCCCGAAATATGGTTGTAGACTCAGCTAGTAGCATAATGGGAATGTTGGCGGTTACCGTGTGCGCTTGTAATTGTTTGGCGATCGTATATCCATCAGTATCCGGTAATTTCACATCTAAAAGAATGAGGTCAGGTGGAATATGTTTCGCTACCCCCAGACCTTCATATCCATCACCAATAACCTGAACTTGATAATTATTGATAGTTAATAGGTTAGCCAGTTCCCCGCGACTCGGAGACTCGCCTGCAATCACTAAAAGCCGAACCGGAAAATTGATATCGGTGGAAGCCATAATCTGCTATCAGTGCAAGAAAATATACTTATAGTTTTGATAGTAGCGCTTTTGATATTAAAGTCATAGCGACTTGACAAATTTTTTTCTTGAACCTTATAAGTTTCTTATATTTCACTGCTATAGTTAATTCCAGACCCTGATTGATTCTCAGTCCACCCATAAACGAAAATCACTGTTGATTTTTCGGTGGCGATCGCCTTCCCACTAGCTATGCTGGCTAGGAAGGTGTTAGCCACTTACC
>NZ_JARPLU010000002.1:72555-83198 GCF_032349615.1 Limnospira sp. PMC 1279.21
AGCCACTTACCCTTAATAAAATGATAGGGTATATGGGGGGGGCTGAGTTTTTTTTGGTACATTAATCTATGACATCTACTGACAAACCTTATCAAAAAATTCCGATTCAAGATTGTGGGGAATTATTGATTCCCATTCCCGCAGAATTGTTTATTTTTGAGTCTCCTCACCCCTATCATAAATTGGGTGCGCCTTATCAACTCTCTCCCGTTAGTTCCCCCTATTACCTGCGAGAGAATGTTGGCGATCGCTTAATTACCGCTAACCAATATTTACAAGCTGAATATCCCCATTTGCGGATTTTGGTTTTTGATGCTTATCGACCCATTGAAGTACAACAGTTTATGGTTGATCATGCTTTTCAACAACAACTTAAAGCCACAGGATTAACCCTAGAATTGCTATCCGAACAACAGCGACAACAATTGTGGGAGGAAGTTTATAAATTTTGGGCTATTCCTAGCCATGACCCTGCTACCCCTCCCCCCCATAGCACTGGGGCTGCTGTCGATGTTACTTTATTTGATATCGTGACGGTCAGTGCGCTTAATATGGGTTCTGATATTGATGAGATTTCTCCTCGGTCTCAACCAGATTATTTTGCCGAAAGTTCCGATCCTACCGAACTAGAATATCATCGAAATCGACAAATCTTAAAGCAGGTCATGACCCGGACTGGGTTCCTACAACACTTACATGAATGGTGGCATTTTTCCTATGGTGACCAAATGTGGGCTTGGCTGCATAATCGTCAGAGTACAAAAGGCGCGATCGCTCGTTATGGTCGGTATAGTTAAAATCACCATATATATGCCGCCACATTTTCCCATGATACAAGTATAGGTCAAGTCGCCGAGTTTGTCAAGCCCAAAACCCTAGTTAATTTCATGTTTAATCGTTGAGTGTTTGTGTGGCTGTGTCTAACCCTGTAGCCGTGAGAGACAGACAACATTTCCGCCAGAAGCGATCGCTCTCCAGGCTGGCTATTATGTAGAAATTAGCATATATATGCCGCCACATTTTCCCACAATACAAGTATAGGTCAAGTCGCCGAATTTGTCAAGCCTAAATCTGTGCGTGTCTAACTCGGTCCGAGTGAGAGAGAGCCATAGGAATTGTGGAACGATGGCGGGGTAATAATTGAGAGATGATCAGAGATTCTAAGGATAGTTAAAATCGGGAAAATCTGTTAACTTCATATTAGGAATTAGTGGCTAGGAGTGATTTAATCTTGACACATTTAGAAAATTCTGATAAATTCAGGGTAGAACATGGTAGATTGCCTATCCCCGTGGCTATACGAACCGTTATGGCTGTAATCACCCTGTCTGTGGCGATATTGCTGACATCATGTAGCCTGCCACAGGTATCAGCCGCGAACCGGATGTTCTTAGATTTATCCCTAGAGTTTGTGGGTGAGTACGAACTACCAGAGTCTCAAAGGCTGTCAGATTTGACCTATGAGATTACCGGATATGGTGAACCCACCGACAGTGGTATTCGCTTCTATGGCCTAGGAGAGTCCGAAGGCGAAAGCGACCCGACAGAATTATATACCCTAGGGTGGGAGTTTGCTGACGGTAACAAGTCGCCAGTTCCTGGCAAAATTACGATAGAGGAGAGCATCAAATTAAGCGATCGCCCTAGGGAAGCGCGCAGCATAGCCTTTTCCCCGCGCAAGTCGCTGTTTATCGCCACAGATAACTCCCACATTGGGGAATATGACCTAGAAACGGGGGACCTAAAAAATACCGTCCCACTACCTCGCAGCTATGTATTGAATGAGGATGAGACCAAACCCCCCCAAGGCTTACAACCCGAGTTAGGCATAAAGTCTCTAGCCATAGCGCCTGATGGTTTTAGTGCGGGTGGGATGGACCCATTTAGGTTGTTTGTCGCACCATACGCACCACTAAAGCAGGATATAGATAGCGGTGCGGGGAAAGTGCGAATATTGCATTATGTGATAGCCGATCGCGCTTCGTTTTTAGTGTCGGAAAATCTGTATAATTTTGATGAAGATGCCCAGGGAAGGGAGTTAGCCGGACTGGTGGCTCTAAACCGGGGAGGTTCATTTCTGAGTTTAGAGCGATCGGCAAGTGGTATCGGTGCCGGAATTTATCAAGTTTTTAGTGGAGACGCAACAGATACCTCCCGCATTGCCAGTTTACGCGGTAAATTAACCAAAGTTCAACCTTTGCGAAAACAACTGCTTTTAAACCTCCCAGAATTAGGAGTTAATGCCCAAGTTACTGGTATGACTTTGGGACCCCGGCTTCCTGACGGTGGACAGAGTTTAGTCGTCATTAAAGATAACCCTCCCGGTTTATTGATTTTTCGCCTGACCGGAATTAAGGGATAATCGATGATGGGCAATTTAGTCAATCATTGGCGTTGGGGGTGCTACTGCGCCCCCATGGTGATCCAGCTTGGTGCCGCCTAGAACTGTGTACCCAATTGTTGTATCCTACAGAATCGAGAAAGAATTGTTAGGAAATCATATTTATTGGCGCTATTATGACACACGCTACAGATATTCTGACCCTAGGGCGTTGGTTGGCTGCGGACTTCAGCAACCAAGCCCAAGCCTTTGAAAATCCGCCATTTTTCGCTCATATTCGGGTCTGTATGCGTCCATTACCGTGGGAACTGCTCAATGGGTTGAGTTTGTATCTGGAACAGGCCTATGATATTAACCTGAAACAGCCTTACCGGGTGCGGGTGCTGAAATTAATCGCTGTAGATGATCATATCGAAATCGAGAATTATGAGATTGATGGTCAAGAGGAGTTTTTTGGGGCTTCTAGGGAAGTCTCGCGCCTGAAAGCCTTAAAGCCGGAACAACTGAACAAACGGTGCGGCTGTACTTTTATCACCCACTGGACGGGAAAGGGATTTAAGGGAGTCGTGGAACCCGGGAAAAGCTGTATGGTAGAACGGAAGGGGAAACTGACTTATTTGGATAGTAGTTTTGAGATAGACGGCGATCGCTTTATTAGCCATGATCGTGGTATGGACCCAGAAACCGATGAGCATATCTGGGGCGCGGTAGCTGGACCTTTTGAGTTTGTGCGCTGGGCGAGTTTTGCTGATGAGGTGAAGTTAGGGCAATAATGGTTTATAGGGGGACCAATTGCTGATAAATTAACCTAAGTATCAACAAATACAAAATTTCACTGAAAGTTTATGAGAGTTCTGGTTACTGGTGGTGACGGCTACTGCGGTTGGGCGACGGCGCTGTATCTTTCCAACCGTGGGTATGAAGTGGGTATTCTGGATAACTTGGTGCGGCGACACTGGGATCAACAGCTAGGTATTGAGACCTTGACACCCATAGCCCCTATTCAACAAAGGATTCAGCGCTGGCGCGATTTAACGGGTAAGTCTATTGACCTGTTTATGGGCGATATCAATAACTATAGTTTTCTGATCAATAGCTTGCGGGAGTTTCAGCCAGATTCTATTGTTCATTTTGGTGAACAGCGATCGGCTCCCTTTTCAATGATAGATCGTGAACACGCAGTTCTCACCCAAAGCAATAATGTAATGGGGAATTTGAATATCCTGTATGCTATGCGGGAAGAATTCCCTGATGCACATTTGGTCAAGTTGGGGACTATGGGTGAATATGGTACACCCAATATTGATATCGAAGAGGGCTATATTACCATTGAGCATAATGGCCGTAAGGATACTGTCCCGTATCCGAAACAGCCCGGAAGTTTCTATCACCTTTCTAAGGTTCATGACAGCCATAATATCCACTTTGCTTGTAAAATATGGGGTCTGAGGGCTACCGATTTAAACCAGGGTGTGGTTTATGGGGTTCTCACCGAAGAGACGGGAATGGATGAGTTGTTGATCAACCGTCTGGATTATGATGGGATTTTTGGGACGGCTTTAAATCGTTTCTGTATTCAGGCTGCCATTAATCACCCCCTGACGGTTTATGGTAAGGGAGGACAAACTAGGGCTTTCCTGGATATCCGCGATACCGTGCGATGTGTTGAGTTGGCGATCGCTAATCCCGCTGAACCTGGTCATTTCCGCGTGTTTAACCAATTTACCGAAATGTTTAGCGTTGGCGACCTGGCGATGATGGTTAAAAAGGCAGGTGTGACCCTGGGGTTCGATGTGGAGATTCAGAATATCGAAAATCCTCGGGTTGAATTGGAAGACCATTATTTCAATGCTAAAAACACTAATCTGTTAGACCTCGGTTTGCAGCCTCATTATCTCTCGGATTCCCTCTTGGATTCTTTGCTGAATTTCGCCATTAAATACAAACATCGGGTAGACAAAAATGAAATTCTACCCAAGGTTTCCTGGCGTAATCCGGGTTCCGTTTACGCGAAAAGCTAATCTCTTTTCCCCCCTATGTCTCCCCAGAGAGATAGGCGGGGAATTTGATAATTGACCATGGATAATGGATAATTAAATCCCGGAAATTATAATATGTTTATATGTCCGGTTTGTGGATATAAATATTTGCAAAATATTCCGAGAAATTGTGAGGTTTGTAACTGGAATTTAGAGTTAACCGAAATTCATCCAGAACAACTAGGTTGGGCGATAGAAACATGGAAAAACCTAGATAGTTTGCAGGGAAAACGCAAGAAAAAGCGGGTGACGGTAGCGGATTTGTTACCCAGAATAAATGCCATTGAGTCCGAACTGACAGCAGCGAAAATTGAGCGAGAGAATCTGAGAAATCAACTAGATTGGGTTCTCTATCATATCGAAACCATTAACCCTGAACAGGTGACAGAAACCCTGTCAAAAATGCGGATCTGGTTAGAAGATAATCAAGCCGAAAATCCCCCCATGTCTGAGGTGGGTATGGACTATACAGGATTAATGGAATTATTGGCAGCCGGAGAGTGGAAAACTGCTGATGAGTATACTTGGCAGATTATCTTATATCTGACCGGAAGGGAACAAATGGGATGGTTAAATGTGGAAGATATTGAGAATTTTCCCCTCACCGATTTACGGACAATTGATTATTTATGGGATTATTATAGTAGTGGATTGTTTGGGTTAACAATTCAACAGCAAATCTGGGAAACTGTAGAATCAGATTATAGTAAATTTTGCGATCGCATTGGATGGCGAGAGGGTAGTTGGAAATATTATGATGAACTAATCTTTAACCTAAACGCCCCCAAGGGACATTTACCAGTAATTCCTTGGCGGCGGCGGTCCTGCTACGGCGTAGGAATAGCCACCGCCTCCGAGATTTTATCGTCATTTATCGAGAGACTCTTAGCAGCCACCACTGACGGGAGGAATTAAAACCACCTCATCTCCGTCTTTTAGGTAGGTGTCTGGATTGACAAACTCCAGGTTAACCCCAAACCGGGTTAAATCCCGCCATTGTTGCAATTGGGGATATTCGCTAATCGCTACATCAAGGATATGAGATACAGGAGTTTCGGGTGCGAGTTGCAATACCAACTCAGGGACTCCATAGGCTTCCTGAAAAGCCGCGAATAGTTTAACCGTCACTGTAACCGAGGGATGGGACATCAAATCTTCAATCATGAAAAACCCGTCAAAACCAAGCTATCAGGAGTTTACAGCCTTATTGATAAGCTGAGATTAGCATATTGGTTGCAAATTTCTCAAGCAGATGATAATTGACCTACACATCATAGATTATAATCTATAGCAAATCTAAAGAGAAAATAAAATCTCCCTTATAGTGGAGAACGGATTTTAGCAATTTATCCCAATCTTTCAGTTATGACTGAATTTTTCCTGCAAAACATTTGGTGGATTCCCTGCTATCCCTTTTTGGGGACGCTACTATCAATTCCCTGGTCTCCGGGAATTATCCGCAAAACTGGACCGAGACCCGCAGGATATATAAATATCCTGATGACCCTGATGGCTTTTGTACATGGCTTAATCGCCTTGGGCGGAATGTGGGGTCAACCTGGCTATGAGATGGTTATTCCCTGGCTACAGGTGGCGGATCTGGATTTTTCGATTCCCTTAGAAGTCTCAGTCACAACTATCGGCGCTACTTTGGTAATTACTGGGCTGAATTTCCTAGCCCAAGTTTACGCTGTCGGCTATCTGGAAATGGATTGGGGTTGGGCGAGGTTTTATTGTCTAATGGCATTATTTGAAGCCGGACTCGCCACCCTGGTATTGTGCAATTCCCTGTTTTTCAGTTATATCATTTTGGAAATTCTCACTCTGGGAACTTATCTATTGGTGGGTTTCTGGTTTAATCAGTCCCTAGTGGTAACTGGGGCGCGAGATGCGTTTCTGACTAAACGGGTGGGGGATTTATTCCTGTTGATGGGGGTGGTTTCCCTGTATCCCATGGCGGGAACTTGGAATTTTTCCGAATTAGCAACATGGGCGGAAACTGCAACGGTTAACCCTACTGTTGCGACTCTGTTAGGGTTGGCTTTGTTGGCGGGTCCTTTGGGTAAGTGCGCCCAGTTTCCTCTGCATTTATGGCTTGATGAAGCTATGGAAGGCCCCCTTCCTAGTACCATCCTACGAAATGCGGTAGTTGTCTGTTGCGGGGCTTGGGTATTAATTAAGGTGTTTCCGGTGATTTCCCTGTCTCCGGTGGCGGTGTCTGTAGCAGTGTTTATCGGTTTGGCTACCGCTGTGGGTGCAAGTGCGATCGCTATTGCTCAAATTGATGTCAAACGGGCGATTTCCTATTCGGTTAGTTCCTATATGGGGATAACTTTTATTGCTGTAGTCAATGGACAAACTCAGGCGGCGTTATTACTCCTGTTGACCTACTCCATGGCTATGGCATTATTAGTCATGACCAGCGGCGGAATTATCCTCAATAATATTACCCAAGATTTGACTCAATATGGGGGGCTGTGGTCGCGCCGCCCCATTTCGGGTATTTGTTTTATTGTCGGGATTATCGCTTTGGTCGCCGTGCCGCCTTTTGGTGGCTTTTGGACGATGTTGGAGTTGACACAAAATCTGTGGATAAGTCAACCGGCGATCGCCATTACCCTATTGGTAATCAACGCTTTAACTGCTTTTAGTCTCACCCGTGAGTTGGGCTTGATTTTTGCGGGACCTCCTAAACAGATGACTATTAGATCACCGGAGGGACTCTGGGCTTTAGTGCTACCGATGACCGTTTTAATGGGTTTGTGTCTACATATTCCCCTGTTGTTGAAGGCTTGGGGAGTCCTACCCAGTTGGGAAAATATTAACCTAACTATAGCCACATTACTCGTGGCTTCTAGTGCGATCGGTGGTGGACTAGCTACCTGGATTTATGTATTTAACGGCATTGAGAAACCCGTTAAATTATGGTCTCCATCAGTTCAGGACTTTTTCGCCTACGATTTCTATACCGCTAAACTGTATCGATTGACCATCATTTCCGCTGTCGCCCTCATCTCCAAAATTATTGATTGGATAGATAGATTTATTGTCGATGGCTTCGTGAATTTAGTCGGTCTAGCCACAGTCTTTAGTGGACAAAGCCTCAAATATAACGTTTCGGGACAAACTCAATTTTATGCCCTCACTATTGTGATAGGCATTACTCTCCTGTTAAGTTTGTTATCCCTTGGTTTGTTCTAACTCCCTCAAAAATGCTCAATCATGCTTAGTTTGTTAATTGCAATTCCCCTAGTTGGTAGCCTGTTAATCGGCTTGCTACCCTCTTCCTTTACCTCCCAACGGATTCGCTCGATCGCCCTAGCTTTCATGGCAGTAACCGGGCTGTTGACCCTGAAATTAACCCTAGATTTCGACCTAGATAATCCCGGTTTTCAGTGGGAAGAATATCTGCCCTGGATTCCCCAATTAGGGTTATCCTATAGTTTGGCAATGGATGGCTTATCTTTACCTCTGGTAGGGTTAAGCGCCATTTTGACCCCTATGGCGATCGCCAGTAGTCGCCCCGACATGAATCGCCCCCGTCTTTACTACTCCATGATTTTGTTAGTAAATGCGGCGATCGCTGGTGCTTTTCTCTCCCAAAATCTCCTGCTGTTTGTGCTGTTTTATGAATTGGAACTCATCCCCATTTATCTATTAATTAGCATTTGGGGCGGCGAAAAACGCGGCTATGCAGCGATGAAGTTCCTCATTTATACCGCCATCTCAGGAATTTTAATTTTGGCAGGTTTCCTAGGGATAGCTTGGTTAAGTGGGTCAGGAAGTTTTGATTTTAATGCCATTAATACTCAGAATTTATCATCAATTAGCCAACTGCTTTTGATGACCATTCTCCTAATTGGATTTGGGATTAAAATCCCTCTAGTCCCCCTCCATACCTGGCTACCTGATGCTTATGTAGAATCTTCCGCCCCCGTCACCATTTTACTGGGAGGTCTATTAGCAAAACTGGGAACCTATGGATTAATTAGATTTGGCTTACAACTATTCCCAGAAACCTGGCAAATCATCGCCCCCGGATTATCCATTGTCGCCGTCTTTAGCGTCATGTATGGGGCTTTAACCGCTATTTCCCAACAAGATATCAAGCGCATGGTTGCCTATAGTTCCATCGGTCACATGGGTTATATTATTGTCGCTATGGCTGCGGGAACTGAAGTTAGTCTGATTGGCGCTATTTCCCAAATGGTCGCCCATGGGTTGATTTTAGCTATTCTATTCCACTTAGTTGGCATAGTTGAAGTCAAAGTGGGAACTAGGGATTTAAAACTCTTAAATGGCTTAATGAACCCCCTTCGTGGTCTACCTCTCACCAGCGCCTTATTAATTATGGCAGGAATGGCGAGTGCGGGTATTCCTGGCTTGGTGGGATTTGTGGCAGAATTTCTGGTTTTTCAAGGAACTTTTGCCGTTTTCCCCATTCAGAGTTTACTCTGTATTATTGCCTCTGGTTTAACCGCTGTTTATTTTGTCATTTTGCTGAACCGCACTTGTTTTGGTAAGCTAGACAATGAGTTAGCCTATTATCCCCAAGTTTCCTTTTCTGAACAAGCACCAGCTTTGATTTTAGCCCTGTTAATTCTGTTCCTAGGCGTGCAACCTAGTTGGTTATTACGCTGGTGTGAACCTACAGCCAAACAAATGGCGATCGAGTTAAGTATTCATCCCGTGCAACAGGTAGCAATTCAACCCGAAAATCCTTCGAGTTTATGATGTTTTCCCCGCAGTTCACTTAATTACTGTTGATTATGACAACCAGTTTCATGCAAGCAGAAAAAACCCCCACTAAATTACCGCCCTCTCAACATGAGTTTGCGGAGATTATTCATCGCTTAGAGGCGGGAGGCGCTATGCTACCCGATACACCCGAAAATTTGATGCAAATTATCGGCATTTATAAGGCTTATGCCGTCCCTATGGATTTCTATTGGCGCGATTTGTTGTATATTGCTGAACGGGTGTTCCTCAATCCGTTGCCGTTTTTTAAATACTTTTTACCCCAGGAATATTTAGACCTGCATAACCATTATGCCGGGGATGATGCCGATTTAAGGATTTGGCGCGGAGAAGCGATCGCTCACCCGGAATTATTGGCATTTATGCAGAAAGGGGAAACCCGAAAAATGCCCAAACTCCTCCATCATTTATGGCACGATCGCGTTAATATGGAGTTCGCCGAAGCCTGTATGCAAGCCATGTTTTGGCATCGAGAAATGGGCGGCAGATTTGACAGTTATTTAGACACAGACGAATATAAAGCCAATGCTGACCGCGCTATCCGCGCTTATTTCCGCAAAAATCCGGTCATGCTGGGTTTATATAAACTGTTCCCCGATATGTTCTTAGAACAGGTCAGGCAACTTTCCTATTATAGCAATTTAGGGCTATTTTGGGAAGTTATGGCTCCCGTATTTTTTGAAATGAGCGATCGCTATGATGAGGGGACAATGACCACCGTACCCGAGGCGATGAATTTCCTGGTTAATGGCATTTTTGCGATCGCAGGTCGCCCTATTTATCATCATGTTTATATTGATGGCGAATGTTATGAAATCGTCCCCAAATCCAAGGGTTTTATGTGGCTCTATGAAGCCGCCTTACCCTATGTAGAAGCCGTTTTTTATCGCACCGCACCTTTCCGGGGTACTAAGTCCTACAACGCCCAAGCTAAAGAAGTTCCTGATGACCAGAAGGATTTTCATTATGGTATTCTTTACGCCGATATTTTCCCAGTTGGTACCGCTGGAATACCACCGACTTTATTAATGCAGGATATGTATCACTTCTTACCCCCCTACTTGGTGGATTATTACCAGAAATATTGCCGAGGTGAGGATGATATGTTGATTCAGTTGGCTAACACTTTTCAGCGTTCCATGTATTGCGTCACATCAGCCGTTATTCAGGCTCTAAGGACTGCTTTACTATATCCCCTTGATGACCCCAACCCCCGCCACCTAGAAGCCAACAGAGCCTTTTTTGAGGCGCAAATGGATCGATTTAAACGCCCCGAAGCACGGTTAAGGAATATTCAAACTCCCAATTACCGTTAAGCTAAATTCCCCGTAGGGTGCGTCATACCCAGGCTATATGAATCCCAACCCGATAATTTGGGGATGACGCACCATAGAGGTTATATGAATCCCAACCCGATAATTTGGGGATGACGCACCATAGAGGTTATAGAAATCCCAACCCGATAATTTGGGGATGACGCACCATAGAGGTTATATGAATCCCAA
>NZ_JARPLU010000002.1:83208-87031 GCF_032349615.1 Limnospira sp. PMC 1279.21
GGGATGACGCACCATAGAGGTTATATGAATCCCAACCCGATAATTTGGGGATGACCCACCATGGAAGCCCTAGCGCAGCATTACCGAGGGGTGGTAGATATGGTATTAGGTTTCATGAAGTAATAAAACCGCACATTCAGCCAACCTAGCGACTTGTTCTGCGACCGACCCCATTAACACCCGTTTAACGCCAGTATAGCCGTGGGTAGGCATAACAATTAACTCTATGTTTTGAGCTTTAGCATAATCGACAATTTCATGGCTAGGCGTACCAATTAAAACCGTGACCTTTGCGCCATCAAATCCTCTTTTAATCAACTCATTGTTCAAAGCGTCTTCTGCGTGTTGTTGTCGAGACTGAGGACTAACTGATTGCCACATAGAGCCAGGTTCTGCGGGGTGTAATTTAGGCAAAATATGGATAACATGGAGTTGAGATATATGGGGGACAAACTCTCGGGCTGGGGATAAAGCGGCAAAAGAAAGTTCAGAGAAATCGATAGGGACTAATACCGCATTTTTATTAAACCAACTCATCAGTTACTATCCTTTACTATCCTCTTGTGTTTTTCTACGACGAATTTCATCTCCTACTGTGGAATTTAATTGCGCCCCCAGAAGCACTACTAGGGAACTAATATTTAACCATAACAGCAGAACAATAAAAGTGCCGAGCGCACCATAGAGAACATTATAATACTCAGACTGGTAAACATACCAGCGAAATAAATTAGAGATTAAAGCCCAAAAAATCGCGGCCAGAATTGAGCCAGGAATTAAGGGAGTTTTAGGCTTTCGGTAACTAGGGCCATAGCGATATATCAGAGCAAAGTTAGTGGAGACAATGCCGAGGGTAATTGGCCATTGTAGACGATTCCAAGTATCCAATAATGTTGATTGAAGCAAACAATCTTGGACAGGTTCTTGAGCTAAACACATATCAATTTTATCGAGGGGACAATTACCCACTGTTTCTAAGATGCAACTTTTGCGGGCAAGAATTTCCACCAAAAAATCACTAATAAAGACCGCCCCTGATGCCATAATCAACAGCAATAATGTACCCAAAGTCAAAGCGATCGCAATTAATTTTGACTTCCAAACAGGTCTAATTTTGTCTGGTGGCACTTGATGAATTCTATTAAGGGCTTCCATCGCGGAACTAATCACCCCAGAAAACAGCCAAATAGAAATAATAAAACTAAACGAAAATAGTCTAGGGCTAAGACTTCTTCCCGATTGGCTCATAGTTGCCCCAATCAATTTTTGCACTTGTTCTGGTACGACTTCCCCTAACAAATTCGCCATTTCCAATAGGGTTGATTGTAGAGATGGATTGGAACTAATAGCGGCTAACAGAGCAAAAAGAGCGGGAACCAGTGCTAAGGTAGAGTGATAAGCCATTTCGGCAGACAAACCGTATAACCGTTGTTGAACAGTACGAACTCCTAAACTATGAATAGTCTGCCAATTGAGGTAGGTAAAGAATAGAACAAAATCCACCACGCGCTTTTTGATTTGACGACCTAGCCACCATAGGCATTTGAAAAGGATAATCAGCAGATCGGCGGTTTTGGCTGCTACCCACTCAAACCCCAGATACCATGCTTTACGGTTGAGTATCCATAGGGTTTTCAATCCCTGTAGCAGGGTTAACAGCAGCTTCCATAGCAGGTGTAGGATGATTAATAACAGGTTAACTACCATTTCAGCAGCACAGTCTATTATCTGGTTGAAACTTGGCAGCTTGAACCGACAGTGCAATATTGCCCTATTTAGGTGATATAAAAATTGGCAGGGCAATGCGAGTAGCATTTTGCGGGTTGGGGGAAATTTAACCAGGGCTACTTTATAGTATGACCTGTTGTGGAAGGTTTAACACAGAGACAGGGTGTTACTGATGGTTTAAACTTCCCCAGGGATTCAATGTTTCCGGTTGCTTATGGATTTTTAGGTTGAGTTATGAATCAGGATATTAGACAATGGTTGGATGAAATTAAGCGATTGCAAGAGCAGTTAGGACAACTGCGATCCGATCGCGATCAGGCTTTAGCCAGTGCCGACCAGTGGCGAGAGCGTTATAATACCGAAGCCCAGCAGCGCCGAGAAGAGGTGCGCCGCCATCAAGATGCGATCGCTCAACTGCGCCGAGAACTTGAACAACTACAGAATAAGTTTGGGGTTGCTAAAAACGAGATTCTGACGCGAGTACAAACCGAGCGGGAGGTTGAGGGCTTAGAAACCGTGGAGGAATTGAAAAATAAGATTATCCAGATTACCCTAGAACGCGATCGCGCTAGGGAACAGGTCTACCAAATAACGGCAGCCCTAGAGAAAGAGAAAGCCGATCACCTAGAAACCCGCAACAGTCTCACTACCGCTTTAGGGGATACCATGGACTTGCTCACCAAGGCTCAAAATGCCGGAAAGTCCAATAGTTAATAGTCCGGTATGGGAAACTCGGCGCTACAGTACGGCTACAGGAGGGGGGGGTGGCACTGGAGTTGAGCAACCCCCTCCCATTGGCTAAAATCCCATAGCTTTAGCTACTGCGTCCAAATTAGCAGCAATACCCTCTTTAGTGGGGTTATTACTGTGTTTGATAGCCACGTCGGGGTCTTTTAACCCATTACCTGTTAAGACACAAACTACAGTGGCTCCTGCTGGTACTTGGTCTTTGACTTTCAGCAGTCCAGCTACGGAGGAGGCGCTGGCGGGTTCACAGAAGATGCCTTCTTGGGAGGCTATAAGGCGATAGGCGTTGAGGATTTCTTCGTCAGTAACGGCGCTAAAACTGCCTTGGCTGGCTGATTGGGCTGCTATAGCCATATCCCAACTGGCGGGGTTGCCGATACGAATGGCGGTGGCGATAGTTTCGGGATGGGTGACTGGGTGACCATTAACTATGGGGGCGGCTCCGGCTGCTTGAAATCCCATCATCCTAGGGAGGCGATCGCATTTTCCTTCTGAATGATACTGACAAAATCCCATCCAGTAGGCGGTGATATTTCCGGCATTTCCCACAGGGATACACAACCAATCGGGTGCATCACCTAAAGCGTCTACCACTTCAAAGGCGGCGGTTTTTTGTCCTTCCAAGCGATAGGGGTTCACCGAGTTAACTAGGGTGACAGGATATTGGCGGGAAACCTCCCGCACAATGGTTAGGGCTTCGTCAAAGTTTCCTTCGATAGCTAAGACTTCCGCACCATAAAGGAGAGCTTGGGCTAGTTTCCCCAGGGCTACATAACCCAATGGAATCAGGACAAATGCTTTTAATCCGGCACGACGCGCATAGGCTGCCGCTGATGCTGAGGTGTTACCTGTACTGGCACAAATGACGGCTTTGGCTCCCTCTTCTTTGGCTTTGGATATAGCCATAGTCATCCCCCGGTCTTTAAATGACCCAGTGGGGTTCAATCCGTCATATTTCACATACACCTGCACCTGTTTTCCGATTTCGGCGGCAATGGTGGGGACTGGAATTAGGGGGGTATTACCTTCTTGCAGGGTGACAACGGGGGTGGCTGAGGTAACAGGTAGATAGTCCCGGTATGCTTCAATCAGACCGGGCCAGATATTGAGTTTTCTTTCAGTTGCGGGCAAAGTCAGGGTCATTTCAATGTTACAGTTTGTTGTTTTGGGCTCAATTTACTTGACTTTTCAAGGTTGCCGTGCTATATAACTTGGGGCTAATGGGTTAATCAGCCCTTGAGTCTTACTCAGGTGAAAACGGTTTCGCGCCTGTCACGTAAAACTCCTGGGAAGGTTGGAAGCTCCGTGATTGATCACGGAGAGGAAAACCGACTCAAGCGGCTGACCC
>NZ_JARPLU010000020.1:0-10916 GCF_032349615.1 Limnospira sp. PMC 1279.21
GCGCCCAACAAGCCGAAGAACGCGCCCAACAGGAGGCAGAACACGCCCAACAGGAAGCAGAACGCGCTAACCGCCTGGCGGAAAAACTGCGGGAATTAGGCATTGACCCTGATGCTATGTAATCCCCTTTGAGGAGGAATACACATAGAAGTTAAAGGAATCTGCCGATTGTGTTCTGGGTGTGTTTATCGCCCGTTAGTTATGTTCGCCTCAGATGAGCGATCGCCTAATTTTCCCGAAAGAAAGGGGGTTTCTGGGGGTTCCCAAAAGAAAACCGGTTTCGGAAACCTCCGCGATAACTAACCTGATGATGAGGAATATACCCCATTTATGCTTCGGTATAGATATTTGGTTTTATAAAACCTCCAATTCCATTGAATTCTGAATATTTAATTCCAGTATTCCATCACCTATTTGATTCGGGACTACTCCCATAACTTTAATCTCTTTATTCTGAAGTTCCAGCAAATTCGTAGCACCAGGAACTTGATTGAGAATTTGGGAAGATACTACCACCCGATAAAGTTGATTACCTTCTGCCATCAAATTTAACCAAACTGTGTCAACAGTCGGCCGCCTCCAGCCATTGACTCGACCCCTGATCTCATTCCCACCATGATTAACTGTTGTAGGAACTGTACCCACCCCAGTTCCACAAAAGAAATTAACGGGATTCTGCCTAAAATTAGAACAAACTAAAATTTCTTCGGTTCTCCGGATAATTCCTCTGAAATTGGTATAATCTGATTCTGAGCCTGGGCCATAGTTGGCTTGTTTTTGAAGGTCTGGAGGGGCGTTGAGCAAAACTCTTTCGATTACCTTTCTGTCTGATTCTGAAAGTTCGGGAGAGAGATATACTCCTGCACCCGGAATAGCTCGACTCAGGTGGATGATACGGATATCTGGATCGTTTTTGACTGTATCACCTAAAGCCCCCGCACCCAAATCGGCTTTTCCAGTCCTCACCATTTCCCGAATATTCTGCCCTCGGTGTCCCATATCTACGGTTAGAGTTTTGCCATACAAATCGTAAACGGGCATATAAAAACTCGATGCTGAGTTGAACCCGCCCAAGGCAATTACGGTGCTTGGTGTTATGTCATTGATAGATTGAATTGGGCTGTCCGCTCTGACGTACAATGCAGAATAATAATAAGGCGGACCTTCAGGAAACATTAAAGCGGCAAACGTATAACTGTTATCTTTGGCAGCAACAGAAATGATCGGAGACAGGGTAAAGACGACATCCCACTCTTTCTTGGCTATTCTATCCTTGGCTTCTTGGTAAGGTAGATTATGGTCACCATCGATCGCCAAGTCTACTTTTTTACCCAGAAAAAAATCAATAAAATTACTGGGGATTAACTCTTGTCGTAAATAATCTACTAGGTCGGTGTTGTACTTGGGATTGCTTAAACTGCCAATTGTTAAGGATTGGGCTTGTACTTTCGGTTTCCACAGGTAGGGAAGCGATCGCCACCCCAACCCCAGAACAACCAGAGAAACAATCGTCGATAGAACCAATAGCCCACGTTTTGTTGATGTCGATGTGGGTTCTGGTACAGGATCGGGAATATTATTATTATCGGGCTGCATATCTGTATCCGTAAGGGATTTCAAGGCATCGAGCATTTCTTTGGCGCTAGAGTAGCGATCGCCAGCGTGGGAGCGAACTGCTTTATCTAACACATTGGCTAAACCGACACTCACTTCTGGTGCATCTTGTCGCCAAAGGATTTCTGCCGTCCCAGGATCCATCGCCAAATCTTGCGGCAGCTTACCTGTTAGCATATAAATCGCGGTCAGTCCCAAACTATATAAATCACTAGAATAAACAGGTCTACCGATTGCCTGTTCAGAAGCCATAAACCCAGGAGTACCAATTATAATCGAGTTAACCGCATTTCCTTGGGTATTGAGCTGGGTACTCATGGCTTCCTTGACGGCACCAAAGTCAATCAACACTGGCTTGCCATCTTCCTGGCGCAAAATAATATTGTCCGGTTTGATGTCGCGATGGACTATTTGCTTGCTGTGTATGTATTGAAGCACTCCCAACAGACTGGTAAAAATTTCCCTCACGGCACTTTCGCTGAGTTGACCCTCCCTTTGCACCTTCGCTTCTAGGGTTTCACCCTCGATATGCTCCTGCACTAAGTAAAACTTGTTCAGCTCCTCAAAGTAAGCGTACAACCGAGGAATCTGGTTATGCTGCCCCAAAGTTTGCAATGTTGCCGCTTCCTGCCGGAATCGTTCTTTAACAATATTGTTAAACTGGCGTTGAACTTGGCGCTTCAGTTGCTTGATCACATAGTGTTGCTGCAAGGGCATCTGGGTGTCTTGTGCCAGGAATACCTCGCCGAAACTACCCGTTCCCAGGGATTTTATAACTTGATAGCGACCATTGATAAGTTGATGCTGATTATTTAAGGGCGTTTGCATGATCGGTACTCGTGGCTAGGGCTGATTCGGTGAGTGGGACGGACTGGACGGACGGAACGATCGCCTTTTAACGTCAATCATAAGTTCTGCTAATTATCCATTAAAGCCGTTCTGATGTTTCCAGACATCAGTATTTTCACGGAATTTCCTTGACACATAAGCAGGGCGGGGGAGCGATCGCTTGTAAATTGACAATCCGCATGACTCCTGAAATTGTAGGTGATACCTACCTATCGCCTTCGCGGATAACTTTTACGCAAATTGGGAAAAATTTTTGGGGTTAATCGTTAAACAGCCGAGAAACCCCGTTTCTCCCGTCGAGACTAACGACAACAACCGCCGATCGCCTCATTAGCTAGATGACCCAAACCAATAGATTCCAGAAGTTCCGTCCACCCGGCGGCGATATCTGCATTTCCTGCATTATCCCGACGTAATTCGGCGAGAGTCGTGAGGGTATCGTGCCATAACCCATTCGCCGCATAGATTTCCACCCGCTGCATGGGTGTTGTTGCCGCTTCTAGCTGACTGGTTAGACTTCTCGAGGCGGCAACTCTTTCCACCATTGCTTGTACATAGTCATCCTCAGCCCTAATTCTGGGATGACATCTATAGGAGAATTGCCACAAATATTTTTTGCCAATTTCCAAGGGGGGGAGGCTGTCCGGTAGGCGGAAACTCACAATTCCCGGTGTATCGGTAATCCTCACGACGGTTTGGTAAACTTCGGTTTCTTGTTCGTCCAATACCACAAATTCTACCTCACGGGTTAGCTCGGAGGAATAAGGTACATAAAACCAGAATGTGGGATGTCCCGATAGGGTGTAGTTCACTTGACTGGGAATTAATGCGGTCAGAGGTTTATCGACGGCGGGACAAGAGGTGCGACTCCCAGAACCTTCCCGATCTTCTGGGGGTTGGGGGTCTGGTACGTCAAAGGCTGTGGCGACAAGGGTATCGGATAATGGCAATTGATGATTTTCCGGGCGTAATTCCCTGCTATAAGTGCCGTAAACTCGCTGTATTGGCACTATCCCGATTAAGAGAATCAAGGCGATGGATAACTTAAATTGGCGGGGTTTTGGGGGTTTTCTCGAAGGACTGGACAAGCTGCTACTCCTGGGTAGTTGGGGTTATATTTACTTATCGCAGTCAGGGCAGAAATTTACGCAAAAATTTCGTCAAAAAAGGACCGATCGCCAATGTTAATAGTGGGGGGAGGAGGGGAACCCAGGTTCCTTGCAGGAATAGCAGATAGCAAAGGATATATAGGATCGCGATCGCTATCACGATCGCTGCGATCGCCCATCCCCGGTGGCGGATATACAATGCGATCGCACTTCCGGCTATTGACCACAATACCACCCAAATCACTTCTTGCCACCAAAGCCATACCCTAATCAGCGGACGACCGTCAAGGGCTGCACTAAGAATATGGCTGACCATCTGTGCTTGGACCATCACTCCTGGTACTTGCTCAGAAGGAGATTTTCCGGCACGGTAGGGGGTGCTAAAAAATTTGGCGTTGACTCTACTGGTAAAACCAATCAGCACAATTCTGTCTTTGACTAGGTTGGGGTCAAAATCTCCCTGCAAAACTTGGGTGAGGGTTAGAGTTCTGGCTATGGGAAAAGAACGATAATTTAACATCACAGACCAACCCCCGATCGCTATATTTTGGTATCCTCCTGTATGGGGACTTTGCAGAGGGTGAAAAATGGCTTGACCGAATTTTAATGGGTTGTTTTGATTGCCTTGATTGTCGGGAAAAATATTCTCAGACTCCAGATATTTGCGGGCTAATTGAAAGCTCAAGGAAAAAGCGGTGTTACAGTCGGGGTTGGCTCTCATAAAGAATAGGTGACGGCGCAAAATTCCATCAGGATCGACTAGGACATCATCGAATCCTAAGCGATTTTTGGGGATGACATCAGGCGATCGCACTGCGGGTTCATTAGACCTTGGGAAACTACATATAGCAAATAAATTGTCTTGTTCCT
This sequence comes from Limnospira sp. PMC 1279.21, assembly GCF_032349615.1. Lineage (NCBI taxonomy): Bacteria > Bacillati > Cyanobacteriota > Cyanophyceae > Oscillatoriales > Sirenicapillariaceae > Limnospira > Limnospira sp. PMC 1279.21. Next base: position 4,443 of record NZ_JARPLU010000020.1, read on the forward strand.
GCATTTGTGTTCGCCATTCTGACTCCCCAGGAGGAACGGGAAAATCTCGATAAATGGTTAACCCGATCGCTCTGGGTTCATGGGGTTCTAATTGCTGCAATACTTGACTAAGAGTGCCATCTGAGATAGAATATTCTTGTCGCAATTGTAAATCATTTTCGGTCACTTCAATGACTAAAATTCGGGGGTCTGGTGGTTCGGTAGGACGCGATCGCATTAAGTGGTCATAGAGTCGCAATTCCCACCCTTGTAAAATTCCCAATTGCCGGATAATTAGAATCATTAAAGTTATCGACAAACTGGTTAACCAAAAAGTGCGATCGCCCCTTGGTAAAAAATTCCGTTTTGGCGGTGGCGGTTGCTGTCGCCAGACTATGGGTGATTCGGCAGGATTTTGACAGATAATTGGCAACCAACTCGCACAGGGGAATTTATCTTCTAAACCCTGTAAACGTTCCCGGGCTTCTCGCACTGCTAAATAAAAAGAATATCCCCTCGAAAAAGCCTGGATAAATTGCGCCAAAAAGGCATGGGCTACCCTGTCCGACACGGGTTCTCGCATTACAATGATTTGGGGAATATGTAAATCCGCCAATTCTGTAGCTAACGCCAACCCCTGGCAAGAATTAAAAATCGCCAGTTGTAAACCTCTGCTGATAGCCTTTCTTAGAGATAATTTTAGATGAGAAATGCCGATTTTCTCGGTGGAATTAATCGCCAATAACCCCCCGTTCCCATTTTCTTCACTCTCACTATGACCAGCAAAAAATAAAATATCCCAACCGCGATCATCCCATAACTGTTTGTCAACTTCTTGACGGGAAGGTTTCCACAAAAAAACAGTTTCCGCATCATCGTTTTCTGACAAAACCTGGCGATCCGCCTCTATGTCGAGACCGTTATCATTGCCTAGAATAGCTAAAATTCTCATCTTTTTTCTGGGGTGCAACTTCTTCTTTACTCGATGATATTCGGGGACGCTTAAAGCAATTTCGGCTTGGGGATAATCAGACAAAAAATCCCATAAATGCCACGGTAAACGCCTCACTAATTCGTCATCGGTTTCCAGAATTAATTGGATTTCGTCATCATGGTAGAGATGCGATCGCAATTGCCGATCAATATTTCTAAATGTCTCTGCACCCAACCACTGATTAATTACCTCAATATACTGCTGGCAAATGTCCGCAAATTCTACCTCAGAAACATTGGTGATATCTTCCTGATCTATTTGAATGCGTGGATACCATCCCGGACGGCGATACAGTGCTTGATAAATCAAATTCCAGCGACGATAAATCCCATCCAATTCCGGGGCGGGAGGTAACGCGCCAGTAAACTTGAAGGGACGGTGATTTTCTGATTCCCAAAGCAGTGCGGTGACATGGGGAAAACCGGATAGCAAATTCCCATATCCTAAATTAATGACGACAAGAGTTGATTTTTGGGGGCTGGTCATTAAATTTGAAAGTTCTCTATAATCATGGCATTTTCTAGGGCGACTTGAATAGAAAAGCGTTCCCCTATTTCTCCGCTAAAGCGGGGTAGTTGGATATAATTATCATGACGGCGCGATCGCACTTCTTCTAAAGTATCCGCCTGGTCTGATAGTAATGCTAACCGTAAATTATGGGGTAAATAAATTTCTCCATCAGGGGGATAAAGTCGCACTCTGACTGCCATGGTGTCAAATTCTGGTGTTAGCGCCACCAACAATACTACCATTTGACTGCCCAACTGCATTTGCAAATCAATCAATTTTGCTTTTTCTATCTCGGCTTGGCTATCTGGTGGAGAATTGCGGAAATTGTAGGCGATATTTTGAGTGCTAAATATTGCCCCCAAATCCTGCCACGTTTCCTCAAAGATGCCTTGGCACCATTGACTAAGGTTAACCAAATTCTGCCGACGCAACCCAGATAAAGTGATCAGCAGTGCTTCTATGGGTTGCAACTGACTCCGGGGAATTTCTGGGCGATCGATATTATTCATAAATCCCAGAATATTGGCGGCTTTTAAAGAATCTTCAATTTCCACGACTACATAGCCAATGCGATCGCCCCAAACTTCTGGGGGAATTCGGCAAATTTGCTGATTTTCGCGGATCGGACGACATTCGAGAATCCCCAATCCGGTCACCTGTAGATCTGCCACATCACTAGCCAAGCGGGCGATCGGATTCCAACTATCACCAGCATTAACTTGGGTAGCAATTCCCATCCACTCTAAATAATTACGCACCACACATACCGCCAGAGTGTTAAAATAAACCTGTTCAGCTTTTTGGCGATTGGGTTGTTCCCTCGCAAATTGTTGGGCGAGGCGGCGCGAATTGATGCCGATCAACATGGGTAAGGCAGAATTTTCGATTTGTTGGGTATGATTAGCCATAATTGTTATTGGTGTAATGACCTTTTTATAGATATCCGGCTGATTTGCCAAATTTACGCAATTGTGGCAGACATTTCCGCTGATAAAAGCTGCTGAGGGTAGAAACTGGTAAACCCAACTGTGCGGAAAGATCCTCCCAGGTAGTTTCTGGGGGTAAACGCCGTAAAATCAACAGTTGACAGGTAACATCTTTTCGACCCCGGAGGTGGAGACGCTGCAATTCTCCCTCTGGGTCAGTTTCCGCCCACTGGCGGGTCGCTTGTAGGATCGGCGGGATATCTGGCGGCGCTTCTAAGGTATCCAAAAAGGTGAGGGTGTCATCATCACATAACGCTTGTGAAGCGGAAACCATTTGCTGTTTCTGTTTTTGCTGTTTGATAGCCCTATCTTTGAGGCGCATTTTTAGGTAAACATTTAGCCAGGTGGTGATGCTACTGCGATCGCTATCATATTTCTCTTTCCCGGTGGTGGCTTCACAGAGATTTAGGCAAAAATACAGCCAAGTTTGTTGCCAGACTTCCTCATAATAGGGGGTTTTTTCTCGCCATAGCTTGCCTGAATTGACAATGATTCGATACAGTTGAGTTAACCCTTGCTGCCGTTTGAGGCTGCCGGGAGGGTGCCGACAAGTCTCGGCAATTAGCAATTGTAACTGGTCATTCATCATTTAACTAAAATGCCTCTCAAAAAAAATTGGTCCTGTGTGTTCCTGATTGGGTTTCTGACTCTGGGTAAAATTGAGTTTATCAAATTTCTTTCCTTCCCGGTAATAGGGCTGCCAGTTTTGGCACAAGAAAGGGGAGAAGGTGGGGTCAGTGAAGCGATAGAATTGTATGAACACGGATATAAACAGGTCGATCGCGGTGAGTTGAAAGAAGCGTTGATAACCTTCGATCGCGCTTTGCAAAAGGTGCGTTTTGAAGGCGATCGCCAACTAGAGGCGGTAATCTTAAATGATATCGGTATTGTGCATCGCCATTTGGGCAATTATCCCCAGGCTGGGCATTTTTTAAACGAGGCTTTAACTATTAGCCAAAATATTAACGACAGACAGGGAATTAGCCAAACTCTGATGAATTTGGGGGCGCTTTATTACTCCCAAGCTAACTATCCCGCCGCCCTGGATATTTATCAGCAAGCCATGGAAGTTTTGCCAGCAGAAGACTATTATGGTTGGGCGGTTATTTATAATAATCTTGGGAACATTTATCGGGCTTTGGGACAACCTCAAAAAGCCCTGATTTATTTTCAACAAGCCGGGGCGCTATTTGCACAAGAAGATGATGATGTTGCGGTGGGAATTACTCTCGCTAATATGGGGGCGGTTTATCATGCTCTGGGGGAATATTCCCAAGCGTTAGAATTCTATGCCAAAGGGTTAGCGATCGCCTCGGAAATAGGAGATACTGTCGGGGTTGGTCAAACTCTGTTGAATATGGGGGCTGCTTATGAGAAATTAGCCAACTATTCCCAAGCCTTGGAATTGTACAATCAAGGATTAGAAATTATGAGGGCGATCGGTGAAGAAGATTCCCAGGGTCAAGCCTTGAATAATATCGGCTCAGTTCATCGATTAATGGGGGACTATTCCCAAGCCATAGAATTTTACGATCGCGCCTTAGAAATTCGGCGAAATTTACGGAATACAGCCGGAATTGCTGTCACCCTAAACAATAAAGGTGTCGCCTTATTTGAAGCTGGAAAAATCGCGGAAGCTACCCAAACCTTATACGCCGCAATTGACGCATTAGAATCTCTGCGACCTGGCTTGAGCGATATTAATAAAGTCTCGATTTTCGATAAATATCGGTCTAGTTATAGTATACTACAAAAAGCATTAATTAGCGCCAATAAACCGGAAATCGCCTTAGAAATTGCGGAGAGAGGACGCGCCCGTGCTTTCCTGGAATTAATCGCCCAGCAATTATCTCCTGAAGCGGTCGCAGAATATGCGCGGGTAAATAATCCGCCGATGACAATTTCGGACATTCAAAAAGTGGCAGGACAGCAAAATGCTACCCTAGTTCAATATTCGATTATTAGTGATAATTTCGGGGAAAATTCGGCTTTGTTTATCTGGGTGGTGCAACCGACGGGAAACATCACATTTCGGGAAGTCAATTTAAGCCAATTAGAAACCTTTAGGGATACTTTAGTGCCTTTTTTGGCGGAGGGGACGGACTCGGAAGCGGAAAGTTTACTAACGGCTTTGGTGCGGGGAACTCACCAGGTGATCACGGAAAATCTGCCGACCATTTCTACCCGAAATCTCCGCGAGAGTCACCTGCGACAACTGCATGATGTGCTGATAAAACCGATCGCCGATTTACTCCCCCAAAATCCAGAAGAGAAGGTGATATTCATCCCCCACCAGGAGTTATTGTTTGTGCCGTTTCCGGCGTTACTGGATGAAAGCGATCGCTATTTAATTACTCAGCATACTATTCTGACCGCCCCAGCAATTCAAGTGTTAAAATTGACTCGCCAACTGGCAGAAAACCGGATGCCCAACAGAAGCACTAACCCCATAAATGCTCTAGTGGTGGGCAATCCCGTGATGCCAAAATTGTCGATACAACCGGGAGAAGGACCGGAGAGATTAGCTAATTTACCCGGTGCAGAAGCGGAAGCGATCGCCATCGCCTCTATGTTGAATACAGAAGCGTTAATTGGTAGTGCAGCCACGAAATCAGAGGTTTTGGAACGCATTAATGCGGCGGCGATCGTGCATTTGGCAACCCACGGCTTATTGGATGATTTTAGTGAGTCTGGGGGTGTTTTAGGAGCGATCGCACTAACTCCCAGTGATGGCGATCAAGGGTTTCTGAGTTCCGAGGAAATCATGGGATTGAATTTAACAGCTTCCTTGGTGGTTTTAAGTGCTTGTAACACAGGTGGCGGCAGAATTACAGGTGATGGTATCATCGGATTATCTCGTGCGTTTATTGGTGCGGGGGCGGAAAGTGTGATTGTCTCTTTATGGCAAGCCACCGATGAACCCACCGCAAAATTAATGCAGGAATTTTATCGACTTCTACCCGAAAAAGGCGATCGGGCTGTGGCTTTACGACAAGCGATGTTGACCACTATGGAAGAATATCCTCAACCCAAACATTGGGCAGCTTTTACCCTCATTGGAGAATCTCTCAAATAGAAATACAACCCCGTTTCTGACTCCTGGTTTGTGACCCCCCTACGGGAAACTGTAGCGGGGGAGGAAATTTCCCGGTGAATGAATGACCGTTACCAGACCGGGAGAAACGGCTAGGGGGAGGAAAACCCGATCGCCAGGGCGCAATACCCCACCAAGGGGATATGCTGGTAATGGTTTATACTAATTAACAATTGTTCATCTTCACACTAGGAGTATTTATGACGGCTACACAAGTTTCTGCACGCGAACTTTTCCGGGCGGCTTATGAAAATCGCTACACCTGGGATGCCGATTTCCCAGGCTATACTGCTGATATCACCTACGAACATGATGGCAAGGTGATTCATGGTCGCGCGAAGGTAGGGGCGGACATGAAGGCGGAAGTGTTAGATGTTGCTGACGAGGCGGCGCAAAAGGCTATCCATGGACAACTTTGGGAAACGGCGATCCACCGGGTACGTCGGGATTTTGAATCGGTACATGGAGAAAATACGTTTAGCTATGGCGAAACGGACGAAACCGGGGCGGTGGAAATCATTATCGGCGGGAAAGGAGAAGGCGATCGCTACCAACTCCGCAATAATGAGGTCTGCATGGTGCATCGTCACATTCACGGGGTGGTAGTGACCATCTACACCCACAGCAGCCACCAAACGCCGGAGGGTTATCTTTCCCACCGTTATGATTCCGTTTATCATGACCCCAAAACGGGGGAACAGAAGGGGGAAAAAAGCGATTTTGAAGATTCCTATACCCAAGTGGGTAAGTATCAAATCCTCAATGAGCGGATTATCCACAACCCAGAAAGTGGTCGGAGCGATCGCTTTACCTTCTCCAACATCCAACTTTTGAACAAAGCCACGACGTAGGGGCAGGTTCCGCCGGGAATTCCAATTCACAACCCGGATTTTGATAAACCCGCCCCACCC